>PBFJ01000004.1 GCA_002718715.1 bacterium | reverse complement strand
TTGAATTTAATGGAACTGTATTAAAAGACCTTAGTCCTAATTCATTATTCTCATATATGAGATCGAATTTAAAACGAATAATTGAATTTGCAGAGTCTGAAAAATCTATTATTACACCTTTTGGTATTTGTCCCTTGGCTGATAATGATGAGCATGTTGTTCGTGTTGAAAATTATTTAGATAATCATCCGTTAACTGCCTATCAAAAATTAATGGAACGAGATTCTGGTTTGACTACTCTTTTAACTGGATCTTCATCTATTCAATGTCATGTTGAACAGAAAAATTATGATTCTATTATCAATCAAAACATAGCTCATAGTATTTTCGCTCCTTTTTTAGTTAGTTTATTTGCAAATTCAATTGTTTTTGATGGTAAATTAACGCAACATCCTTCTTCTAGAATGTATAATAAGATGCAGATGAATTTTTCTGGCTCCTTAAGTATCGAGCATCTGTTGGCTGGTCCAGAAGCTGCTAGGGATCATTTCATAGAGATGTGTTCTAAATTGAGTTCTATTTCACCAGGTTATTATCTTGTAAGATATTTTAGACCTGATCTTGGAACAATTGAAAACTGTACTGCAGATTTTCAGTTGAATATTGATAATTTTATTTTATTTGTTCGTTTATGTAGGGAGATATCATTACTTTCTATTGATTCAAATTTTATTGATCGATTGATCTGTTTTAATGATAATTTTAGCTCAACCCAATATTTAAATTATTTAACTGATTCGTTAAATGATTCAAGTGTCAATCTTTTGGACGATCGTAATTTTCGTTTTTTATTATCCACTATTTCTGACCATTCTTTGTCTTCAGATGTTTTAAACTTAGCTACATATCCACAGTGGAGAGAATCCCAATCTTTTTTAGAGAATCATGGAGTTTGTGAAGCTAATCCTGAAATCAATTCAGATTTGATGTATAGTTATATTAATAACTTTTATACAAAATTTAGATCAACAGTATTCTAATTATTTTTATTATGAAAAAAATTCTTATTCCTTCTGCTTATTTGAGATCTGATCTTGATGATCTAGACAAAGTTTCATATTTTTATACTCGCTATGTATCACAATACGGAGGTATTCCTATTATAGCTCCTTCTGTAATTAATCTAGTAAGTCAATATGTTTCAATGTGTGATGCTGTTTTATTAATTGGAGGAGTTAATGATGTTGACCCTAGTTTGTATGGTACAAAATTAAATGGATCTAAGGAATGTAATAGAGATCAGGATGAATTTGAGTTAGCTGTTTTGAATGAGGCTATTTTACAAAACAAGCCTGTCCTTGGTATTTGTCGTGGAATGCAGTTGATTAATGTTTACTTTGGTGGTGATCTTATTCAACATTTGGATTCATCTGATCTTCATTTGCAATATGAAAGGCAAGAGGAATTCGTACATGATATTGACATTTCAAAATCTAAAATTTTTAAGGATGCCAAAGTAAAAGTTAACTCTGTTCATCATCAAGCTTGCCAGAATGTTCCAAGCGAGCTTAATATTACTGCTTATTCAGCAGATGGAGTGATAGAGATGCTTGAGCATAAAACTCTTCCTATTCTTGGTGTTCAGTGGCATCCTGAGTGTATTTCAAATTCTGAAGTTAGTAAGAAACTTATGCATTGGTTGTTAAACGCTTAATATTTTTTGGAGTTTGTTGTAGTAGTGTTCTGCTTTGTATGAACTTCTAATAAATGGTCCTGCTATTACTAGTGGGATTTTTTCTTTTCCAAGATTTTCTAATTTTTGATAATCACTTTTTGTTAAATATTTATGAACTTTCATAAATTTATTTTTGGGTTTTAAATACTGTCCTATTGTTAGGATATCTAGATTTATATTCTTTAAATCATCAAATGTTTTTTTAAGCTCTTCTTTCTTTTCGCCCAGGCCACACATTAGACTTGTTTTGATTATATGTTTTTGATTTTTTGATTTGATGTAATCTAATACTTCTAGTGATTGCTTGTAGGAAGCTCTTATATCTCTTGTTGTTGGTGTTAGTCTTTCAATTGTTTCTATGTTGTGTGCAATTACTGTTGGTTCTGCTTCTAAAACTATATCAATTAATTCCTTTCTGCCTTGGAAATCTGGAATTAGTATTTCTATTTTAATTTCTGGATTTACTTTTTTGATTGTCTTGATTGTTTTTGCTAAATGATTTGCTCCTTGGTCTTCTAGCTCATCTCTATCAACCGATGTTATTACTACATATTTTAGTCCCATTTTTTTACATGCAAATGCTATTTTTGAGGGCTCTAAATCATCTAGTTTTTTTGGAATACCAGTTTTAATTGCACAAAAATTACAACCCCTTGTACATATATCCCCCATTGCTAAAAAAGTTGCGGTGTAATCAGACCAACAATCTGAAATATTTGGACAATGAGATTCTTGGCAAACAGTATTTAGGCCTAGTTTTTCTAGGTCCTTTTTAACTTTTTGAAAATTTTCAGGAATTTTCGATGGTCTAATTTTATAATCTTTAGGTTTTTGCATTTTTGCTAATGTGCTACAGTTTTATTGTAAAAATATTCAATGAGAAAATTCTTTTGATTTATATTGTTTATATCATTTTGTGATTTTGCGTACAATCAAAGTTTTGATCTTTTTTATGATCGATTTTCCACTTAAGAATTTTGTTTTTGATTTTTGATTACTTTTTGGAATGAAATTTTGTAATTTTCTAGCTGTATTTTTCTTTTCGCTTTTTTTATAAAGTTTATAACCCTTTTTTGATTGGGTTGTGTTTTTAAAAATTCAAAGGCTTTTTGAATAGCATTTTCGTAATTTTTTTGATTGTAAATTACTCTTAAGTTGATTAGTGCTTCTCTTCTGATAATTTTTTTCTTGTATGAGTCATACTTTGCTAATTTTTTTTGATATTTGTAGAGTAATTTTTGTGCAAATGGATAGCTTTCATCGATTAAGAAAAGTTTTTTAATAAATTCAAATTGAGTAACTATGGTATGTTGTTTTAGTTTTTTATGGTTGTCTTTGTATTTATCGTCTATGATTTTTCTTTTCACTTCTTTTAATAATTGTAGGTCGTAATGATTTTCGTGAGTCCATTTATTTGATTTTATAAATTTATAAGTTCGTTGCATGAGTTCGTTGTATTGATTTTTTTCAAGAAAAACTCTGATTTCTTCTTTAAATTCATCTATTTGTTCTTTGTGTTCTTTGAGTTCAATTTTTAATAGTTTTTGATTTGCTAACTCAATTATTTTATCTAGCTTTTTGGTTTTGATTCCAATTGTGTGAAGTTTTTTTTGGATCTTTAAAACTTCCTTAAGATTGTTATCTTTAAGATTTTTTTTGATTAAAATTACAAATTTTTCCTCGATATTATGTTTTTGCTCTTTAACTGCTTTGTTAAATTTGTTTTCGAGACTGGTTACGTTCTCTCCTTGTTTTTTTAAGTATTCAATCTCTTTTTTTGCTTCCTTCAACTTAAGCTCCTTAATTTTTTGTAATACTAAGCTTTTTTCCATTTAAATATTTTACTTAAATCTATTTTACTTTAAATTTATAATTTTTAATATTTACAATTTTATAAAATATTTTAAAAGCCACTATTTAGTGGCTTAATTTTTATAAACTGTTTTGAAGATTTTTAATTTTATCTAGAAGTAAGTTGTGTTGTTTATTTAATTCTTCTAGCTGAGATTTAGACTCATTTACTAATTCTTTTGGAGCATTTGCTACATACTTTTCATTGGAAAGCCTAGCTTGAATACCTTTGATTTGTCCCTCTAATTTGGAAGCGTTTTTTTGAGATTTTTGAATTTCTTTTTCTATATCAAAATCTTGATCTAAGATTAAATTGATTTGGGTTTGACTATTTACTACTTTATTTATAAATTTTTTATCAGTTGTTTGGTTTATATTCAAGATACATCCTGCAATTTTTTGGATAGCTTTCTGATTAACTTCGTAAATTTCAGTTCCGTTTGTATTTATATTGATTTCAACTTTATTATTTGTTTGTAGTGAGAACTCAGATTTAAGACTTCTTATACCGTTAATTGTTGCACATAAGTCATCAATTTTTTCTGTATTTAGTTCTGCAAACTCCTTGTTGAATTCTGGCCAGCTTTCTAGCATTAATTCCCCTTTGATTCCTAATTCTTCCCAGATTTGACTTGTTGCAAATGGCATATATGGATGAAGTAAAATTAATACATTTTTAAGTGTATAAACAAGAGTATCTAAATTTAGATTAGTTTTTGAGATTTCTAAATACCATGAACAAAAATCATTCCATAGAAATTCATAAATTTGTGATCCGCAATCACTTATTTTCATTTTTTCTAGATTTTCGGTAGAGTTTTGAATTAATTTATGAAGTTTTTTTATGATCCATTTATCAGCTTCGTTTTTAGTTAGATTCTCA
Source organism: bacterium (assembly GCA_002718715.1). Taxonomy (GTDB): domain Bacteria; phylum Patescibacteriota; class Gracilibacteria; order UBA1369. The sequence continues at coordinate 77,827 of PBFJ01000004.1, read as the reverse complement.
AGGTTAATATTGTTTACATCAAAGTCATCTAAGTTCATTGATGCAAATCTTGCTGAGTTCCATACTTTAGTTACAAAGTTTCTGTATGAAGCGATTTTTTCTTCGTAGAGCTTAGTTTTTTCACCTGCAGTTGAACCAATTACTAAACTTAATCTAAGGGCATCAGCTCCGTATTTTTCGATCATTTCTAATGGATCTATTCCGTTACCTTTAGATTTACTCATTTTCTTACCTTTTTTATCGGTAACCATTCCATGAAGGTAGACATCTTTAAATGGAATTTGTTTTGTTGCATACGTTGTAAGTAGTATCATTCTTGCTACCCAGAAAAATAAAATATCGTGACCAGTTTCTAAAAGACTAGTTGGATGGAATTTTTCCAATAATTCATTTGCTTCAGGGTATCCCAGGGTTGTAAATGTCCACATTCCTGCAGAAAACCATGTATCTAAGGTATCTGGATCTTGTTTCCAACCACTTCCAGGGGAGTCTTTTTGAACTTTAATTTCGTCTCCTTTGTACCAAGCTGGAATTCTATGTCCGTACCAAATTTGTCTTGAAAGACACCAGTCTCTAAGGTTATTGATCCAGTGAAAGTAAATTTTATTGAATCTTGAAGGGTTAATTGCAATTCTACCATCTTCTACTACCTTTAACATAATTTGTTTGAAAGATAGTTTTTCTCCATCGAAATCTACATTTGGCTTATTAACATCTAAGTACCATTGATCAAGAACTTGAGGTTCTATTATTCCTCCTCCTCTGTAGTTAACTGGAACTGAGTGCTTGTATTTATGATCGGTTTTAACAAGTAGACCTTTTTCATCTAAGATTTTTACTACTTTTTTTCGAGCTTCTTTAATTGTTAGTCCACCACAAGTTGTTGAAACCTCTTCTAATATTTTACCTTCTAGGTTGATAATTTTTTCAATTTTTAAGTTATGTTTTTCGGCTAATTCAAAATCAATTTGACTGTGGGCTGGGGTAATTGTCATGGCACCTGTTCCAAGTTCCATATCAATGCAATCATCTGCTATAACTTTTGCTGTAATTTTGCCTTCTATCCAATCAACTTCGAAAGTTTCTCCGATTAAATGTTTGTATCTTTCATCTTGGGGGTGAACTACTATTACTTCATCTTTAAATTTTGTTTCTGGTCTTGCTGTACCAATTACCACTGGTCCAAATTGAAAATAATAAAAATCTGTTGTTTCATCTACGTACTCTAATTCATCATCTGAAACAGTTGTTTGCATGTTTGGATCCCAGTTTGTGATTCTACCTTTTCTATATATAAGATCGTCTTTGTATAGGTTTGTGAATGTTTGGAGTACTGCATCTGAAATATTTTTATCTAATGTAAATTTTAAATGGTCCCATGAGCAAGATGTCCCCATTTTCATGGTTTGTTTGATTATGGTTTCTTGAGATTGTTTCACGAATTTATCAATTTCTTTAAGTAAGTTTTCTCTTCCTACATCGTGTCTTGTTTGTCCTGTTTCTTTAAAGATTATTCCTTCTACTTTAGATTGAGTTGCAATTGCAGCGTGGTCGGTTCCTGGGATGTATAAAGTTTCATAGCCTTGCATTCTTTTGAACCTAACCATGATGTCTTGAATTGTTAGACCAATTGAGTGTCCAAGGTGAAGGATTCCAGTTGCGTTTGGAGGCGGCATTACAATTGAATATTGTTTGTCACTTTCTATTGGATTGAAACATTTATTTTCTAACCATCTTTGGTAGATTTGATCTTCGAATTTATTAAAATCGAAATTTTTTTCTAGGGTCATTTTAAATCTTTAATTTTATATTAATTTATATAGATTTTCTTAAGATTGCAATTTTAAAATTTTGGCTTGTTTTATTGCCTTTTTTGAATTAAAATATCCGCGTATAAATAAATAAGTTTAAGCTTTTTAAGAAGAGTCCTGCCGAAAGGTCCTCATTCCATACTAAGTTTAAGCGTTAACCACAAGGACTATGTACCAAATTAAAGATAAAAATGCAGAGTTAAAAAATCTGCTTGAAAATGCCGTTCACTTCGGTCATTACACAAATAAATGGAATCCAAAAATGAAACCATTTATTCACGGATCAAAACAAAGAGTTCATATTATTGATTTGCATCAAACAATTAAATATATGGAATCTACTTTTACTTATCTACAAGAGTTAAGAAAAGGAAATAAAACAATTTTACTTGTTTCTACTAAACAACAATCTATTCCTTTAGTTGAAAAATTAGCAGAAGCATCAGGACAACCATTTGTTACTAATAAATGGATACCTGGACTTTTAACTAACTTTAACACTATTAAATCAAGAACTGACGAATTAAAGAGATTAAAACAGATGAGAGATAATGGTGAGTTAGCTAAATATACGAAAAAAGAACAATCTAAATTAGGTAAACTAATTATTAAGCTTGAAAGTAATTTAGGTGGTGTAGAAAATATGCCTAATAAACCTGATGCTATTTTTGTACTTGATTCAGTAAGAGATGCTATTGCTGTTAAAGAAGCTAGAACTCTAGGAATTCCTGTAGTTGGATTTATTGATACTAATACTGATCCTGATTTAATTGACTTTCCAATTCCTGCAAACGATGATGCTATTAAATCATTAACTTATATGCTTTCTAAAGTTGAAGAAATTTTAAAAAAATAATTAACCCATTATAAAAATGTCTATTTCATTAGATTTAATCAAACAATTAAGAGATAAAACTGGTATTTCTATTACAGCTTGTAAAAAAGCTCTTGAAGAAGCTAATGGAGATATGCAGGCTGCTATCGATTTATTAAGAAAAAAAGGACAAGCTAAATCAGTAGATAGAGCTGATAGATCAACTAACGAAGGAGTTGTTGTTATTGCTTCGAATGACTCTCAATCAATGATTTTAGCCTTAGCTTGTGAAACTGATTTTGTTGCTAAAAACCCAGATTATATCGCTGCTGCTCAAAAATTAGTTGATAGTTTACTTGCTGATTCTTCATTTGATAAAGAAACTTATGTTTCAGATTTATCTTTAAAAATGGGAGAAAAAGTAGCTCTTAAAGATTATAAATTAGTTGAATCTGCTGTAATTGGTGGATATGTACATTCAAACAATAAAATTGGTGCTTTAGTTTCTCTAGAAGGTGGTGCTTCAGATATTGCAAAGAATATTGCTATGCATTCATGTGCAACTAGACCTGAATTCTTGAACCCAGAAGATGTTTCTCCTGAAATTATCACAAAAGAGTCTGAATTTTGGAATGATGAACTTCAAAAATCTGGAAAACCTGAAAATATTTGGGATAATATCTTAAAAGGTAAAGAAGCTAAGTTTAGAAATACTATTTCTTTAACTTCTCAAGATTTTGTTGTTTCTCCAGATAAAACCGTTGCTCAATATGCTAAGGAAAACTCTGCTGATGTAAAAGCATTTGTAATTCTATCTGTTTAGTAATTATTTGTAGTATTTAAAAAGTCACTTTCATTAGTGGCTTTTTTTTGTTATAATAGAGAGATTTAAATATTTATTTTTGTTAGATAGAATTTTAAGACTTATTAATGTTTATGAAACTGAATTTATGGATTTGATGTTCAGTGTTTGTATTTCTTTTGTAGTTAAATTTTTAACTGTGATTGGATGGAGTTTTTTAATTATCTATTTTGTTGAACTTTACAGCTTTGAATTTCTAATAAATTTATTTCTTACTCATGGTGTAGCTATGATATTAGGTTACTTTTTATTTAAGAATATTTTTTCTAAATACAAGCTCAATGTCGTGTTTTCTATATTAGTGACTATTTTTTCTTTAATTTCACTTGTTTTACCCTTTATTAGATCAAATCAAATTTTATTTATTACCTGTGTCTTTTTAGCTTTTTCTTTGATTCTTAATCAAATTAAAATAGCAAAGAATTTATTTGTTGAAGATTTGTTTAGTCCAATTCAGTCAACTAGAATCTTTCCAGTTGTTGAAGCTAGTGAAACTTTAGCTGTTATTTTAGCTGGTTTGTTTATCTCCTTGTTTGCTTATAATTTTACTTTTGAGAGTATCTTTTTTATTTGTGCATTTATGTCAGCTTTTTTATTACCGATTATTGTCATGCATGAAAACTCTACTCTTAAGCAGGATTTCAACCATCTATTTGAATTTAATGAATCATCTAAGGATTCTGATTCTGAGGCAAAGTTATCTGTAATTAAATATGTTGTATTTTTTCAAGTTTTATTTTTTGTCTTTCTTGAATTCCAGTATCTTTATTTACTTGACTTAAATTATCATTCTTCTTTCGCAATTGAACTTGGTTTTTATCATGTTGTATTTGGTGGAATTGCTATTTTCTTTCAGTTATTTTTAACTTCTCATATTCTAAAGTTTCTTGGTGTTGTAAAAAGTATGCTTGTTTCCCCTATCACATTAGCTTTTTTAAGTTTTCTAGGTTTGTTTCATTTTAACTTCTTATCAACTTTAATTCTTAAGACAAACCAAGAACTTTCTAATATATTGCATTATAATGCTTACCATAGTTCATATTATGCTTTTGATCATAATTCCAGAGTTAGATTTATGGAACTCAATGAAGCTTATTATAGACCGTTAGCTTTGATAGTTGGTTCTGCGTTTATCTTTTTAACTATTAATTTATTCCAGAGCTACTCTTATTTATCATTTTTTATGATTATTGCTCTCTTGTTTTCTATTTTCTTTGCCTTGAGGTTTAAGTCTGCTTATGATGACTATCCTATAAATGAAATTAAATCTGCCAATTCTGATTTTAAAATTATAAATGCCCTGTTTATATTAGAGCAAAATTTTAAATCTCATTATATTCCTTTTTTAACAGAATTTATGATGAAGAATGATTTATCTCATTCGGTTTATTCTAAGATTTTATATATTTTGAACAAACATTTAAATATTAATTATATAGATGCTTATTTGGATTTATTTAAAAATAAAAAGTATCAACTTAAAACATGTAAAATAATCCGTAATATATTGAAGAATTACCGTTCTCAGATTGATGATTTGTCTATAACTCGTTCTACAATATTAAATACATATTCTGAATTATTTGAATCTACCATTGATATGAATTTAAAAGCTGAAATTTTATGTTTTAGAATATTAGCTGATGTTGATATTGAAAATTCTTTATTAGAGCTTTCTAATTTAAATTTAGATTCGTCTGCCAGTTTAATTTATGAGACTTTATCATCTTTTGATGACCCAATGTTTGTTAAGTATTATAAGGATGGATGGGATAATTTATCTCCATTGTCTAAATACTACGCTTTATCTGCTGTAAATAAGTTTCAACCTGAATTGATTGATAAATATGTGTTTAAACTTTTTTCATCTAATAATCCTTTAGATCATTCTTATTTGTTGTTGTTTTTAATTAATAATAAAATTGATTATAAATTTGAACTGAAGCTTGAAAGTCCCGTGAATGATTTTTTATTTAATTTATATAAAAAGGGTATTTACTATGCCTGTAAACGAGTTTCTTTTAATGATTTGAAAAACTCAAGGTCTATATGGACCATGCTTGATTCTAAGTATTATTTAAATACAATTTTAAGTTTCTTTCATGATAGGATTTATGAATCTGAATTTTTAAATTCTCAATGTAAGGATTCTATAGTAGAGCTTCGTGATATATATTCTATAATTGGTAGACATAACGAGGTATTATTCCTGAATACAGTTTTAGAAAATATTTAATTGATTTATAATTAATCTGATTTAATTATAAAGATGTCTCAACTTGACTTGAATGTTTTAGATAAACAAGTTTCAACTGATCCTTATTCAATTGTTGAATTTAAAGGTAAACTAGATAAAGCTAATATCGATGATGTAAAACCTGCTTTAACAAATTTTATAGGTTCATATTCAGATCCTTATTTGATTTTTGATCTTAGATATTTTGAATATGTTAACTCTGAAGGAATTGGTTTTTTAGTTTCTCTTTTTTATGCTCTTGAAGCAAAGAAGCAAAAGCTTTTTATTTTAAAGCCTCAACCTCAAGTCTTGGATGGTTTTGAAGCAGTAGGATTGACTAAAATTATTCCTATTCATGAATTACTAGAAGAAATACTTAATCAATTTTAATGTTTGTTTTTACACGTTCAAAAACTTTTTATAAATTTGTTTTCTTTCAAATTTTAACGCTACTACCTTTTGTTTTAATTTTTATTTATCAGAATCAGGTATTTGTTGACTTTTATTTGTATTATGTATGCTTATTTGCTTTATTGCTTGTAAATTTATCTCTTTATTATAAATATGTAGTTAAATTAGATTATATAATTGATCAGGTTGCGAACGTAATAGCGGGTAAACCTTTTGTTCCTATTAAAATATATAGTCCGGATGAATTTGGATTACTAGCCTTCTTTTTTAACGATGTTACTTCTAATTTAAAAAAAATATCTTCTGTTATTAAAGAGGAAGAAAGAATGAGTGAAGAACTATCAGTTGCAGCTTCTATCCAAAGGTCTGTTTTGCCAAAATCGATACCTAATATTCCTAATTTTGATGTTATTTGTAAAACAAGACCATCTGAAGAAATTGGTGGTGATTCTTTTGCTGTAAGAGAATTAAATGATGAATATTTTTTATATATTGGTGATGTAACTGGTCACGGTGCTCCAGCTGGATTGATTATGATGATGGTAAATACACTTTTTGATGTACTGCTATCTGACTTTCCAGACTGTAAAGATATTGCTGTGAATATTAATCATATTTTAAAACCAAGAGTAAATGCAACAATGTTTATGACTACCTTGTTTTTTCAATATTCTCCAAAAAATAAATACATTGAATATACTGGATGTGGACATGAACATATTATTATATATAGAGCTGAAGAAGGAGTTACCGAGGTGATTGCTGCGGGTGGTATTGCACTTGCTATGTCTGATGACATTTCTGCTATTGTTGAAAAGAAAAAAATCAATTTATCTAAGGGAGATGTTATTTGTTTATATTCTGATGGTATTACGGAAGCTATGAATGAAAATGGTGAACTTTTTGGATTAGATCACTTATCCGACTTAGTTAAAAAACATGCTCATTTAAATTCTTCTATTGAAATATTCTCTTCTATATCCGATGAATTATCGAAATTTACAAATAAAACTGTTCAGATTGATGATATGACTTTGATTATTTTGAAATATAATGATACCGTTGTTGAAAATCTACAAGATTCTCAATTTTTAACTGACTGGAATGTCCAATAATATTAATGATTATAATTTTGAATTACCTGATCATTTAGTATCTCAATCCCCTTACTCAGATAGACCTGAATCAAAATTGCTGGTTGTAAAAGATGACTCTCTTATTGATGTGAAATTTAAAAATATTTTTGATTTCCTTCCTAAAAACACAGTATTTATTTTTAATGATACTAAAGTCGTTCAAGCTAGATTAATTTTTGATAATAAAGAAATATTTTTTTTAGAGAAAGCATCCTTAAATACTTTTATTGCAATTTGTAGGCCTGGAAAAAAATTTAAACTTTCAAAATTACATTATTTTAATAATTATGAAATTGAAGTTATTAATGTATTAATTGATGGTCGACGTGAATTTAGAATTAATAATTTAGATATTTCTTTGGAGGATTTTTTTGAAAAGTATGGAAACACTCCCCTTCCACCCTATATTAAAACGGATAACCCAAATCAATACAGAGAAAACTATCAAACTGTTTACTCCGATAAATCAGGCTCTGTGGCAGCTCCAACTGCTGGTTTGCATTTTTCTAAAGAGATGGTTGAAATTATAAAGGAAAAATACAAGTATGTTAATGTAACTCTTCATGTTTCTTTAGGTACTTTTAAGCCAATTGATGTTGAGGATTTAAATGATCATAAAATGCATTATGAAGACCTTATTTACGATCAGAAAACTTTAGACGAATTGAATTATTATAAGAAAAATGACTATTTTATTGTTGCTGTAGGAACTACTTCTTTAAGGTTTTTACAATCTTTATATAATCCTAAATTAGATCAATTTGAACCTTCTGTTGATTCTACTGACATTTTTATAAAGCCTGGCTATGAAGATTTTTGCATTGATGCTTTAATAACTAATTTTCATTTACCAAAATCATCATTATTTGTTTTGGTGTCTGCTCTTATGGGACTTGAGAGAATGAAAAGGGCTTACAATTATGCAATACAAAAAGAATTTAAATTTTATTCTTTTGGAGATTCTTCTTTGTTAATTAGGAATTCTGGTAAGATTATTCTTTGATTTATGAAATCAGCTTTTTTTAGGGTTGGTATACTGCTGAAGTTTATTTTTCCAAGGTATAGTATCTTTATGATCTGGGGATCTTTTTCAATTAAATCTCTGACTTTTAAGGCTCCTCTGAAATAGACTAACTGTTTTGTGTTTCCGCCTTTTAATTTTGTATTAGAAATTCCTTTTTTACATCTTGCTATAAAATTTATTGGATTTTTAATAATGTTTAATTCCTTTATGATTTCATATGCGTCTTTAAATGAATTTTCTAAAGCGATTTTATTTCCAACGAAATTATTTGCTGCAAAGTAGTTATGTTTTATTCCAAGTTTTCTTTCTTGATTGTAAATTGCTAATCCTTCTTGTAGTTCAATATAGTTTGCAAATCCGTAATTGAAAATTTTATATGGTTGTTGATTTCCATTTTGATAAGTTATAGCATGTGTTTCTATTTCATGCGCTATTAATTTTCTTACTTGATTTTCAGTTAGGCTTTGAGTGTTTGCATTTATTTTAATTTTGTTTTTAGATGTTACCTTCATTCTTGTTAGCGTATTTTTATCAAGCTCTATTTTATAATTCAGAGCATATTTATCTAATACTTCTTGAAAAATTTTTATAAATTCTTTTTGATTATATTTTTTACCTGAACTCAATAATGGTTTTATGTCATTTTCTAGATATAGTTTTGCTTTTAACATTTCACCTTCTTGGACTATTGGGTTTAATTTTGAAAAGTGACTTGTAAATTCAGAGGTTCCTAAGTATTCAAGACATTTGAGCTTTTGTTTTATTTCCTTAGTTTTATCTTGAAAGATTTTCCCTATTTTTGTATCAGGAATTTTAATTTTATCAATTTTATTTTCTAGATTATAGATAAGGTCAGTATAGTCTCCGTATATAAACCTTGGATTTTTATTCATATCACCTTTAAATTTTTCTACCTCTTCTATATAATTTTGAGGTTGTAATTTTTTATTAAATCCAAGTACTTTTTCGATTTCATATATTTGATGATCGATTTGTCCATAATTATGGATATTTGTTATGTATGCTGTGTTTTTAACTGCTTTAAATTTTGGTAATTTTGTTTGTTTTATTTTTTTTGGATCGATTAAAAAGTTTTGAACGGCATTTTTTCCTAGTAAAATATCGTAGTCATGTAATTTTGACTTATAAAATACTAGGTTTTGAGTTTCATCTTTTAGACTAATTTTAAAAGTGTGATTTTTTTTATGATCCACTTTCATTTTCTTCAATAGTTCTTCGTCAATAAAATTTTGATCGTTAGAGAGTTTTATATTGCAATCTGCAATGAAGATCTTTTGATCATTAAAGATTTTAATTTTTTCTTCTAAGCCTATAACTTTTTCTTTTTCAAACTCTAGCTTTTTATAGCTATCACCAAAAATAGACATTGCAATTTCGATTGATTCATTTATGGATTTTGGCTTTAAGTCTTTTATTTTATTTATTCTATCTTTCAAACTGTCTTTATTTGCCAGTTGTATTTTTAATCCAGGTCGTGCGTTTATCTCAATCAAGCATGGTTCGTTTTTTTCATTGAATGCTATGTCACACCCAACTAATTTTAATTTACTTAATTGAGCGCATTTTACTGCTACCTGCAGGACTCTTATGAAGTTGGGTATGTTTTTTATTGAATTTTTATTTATTGGATCCTTTTTACTTATTTTACCATTGTAATAATAATAATTTGGTTCTCCGTTTGATAAATTAATGCCAATAGCCATAGCATTTTCAGCTAGATTTGCTCTACCGTCCGATTCCTTTGTTGGTACTCTAAGCATTGCCATTATTGGAATTTGATTATAGCAAAAAACTCTTACGTCAGGTAAGCCTTTGTATGTAATTTCATTAAGTTCCGGACTGTTTTTTATCCTTTGTTCAAAAAATGCGGTATCTTTATTCCCATTATTGTAAATACCTTGAGTAATGTTAATTATATGATTTTTTAATTCATTTATTGTATATTCTTTATTTGATACGGTTATAAATTTATCGCCTTTTCTCTCTTTAAATGGAATGATACCCTTACCTTCCGATCCTTGGTTTGGTTTAATAACGAAATCTTTATTCAGGTTTGCAAAATCAAATTTGTTTACATCTTCTCGATCTTTGAATATTCCCATTAATTTAGGAACTGGAATTCCTCTTACAGAAAAAAAATGTTTTGTTTTTAATTTGTTGTTTGCAAAATTTACAGCTTCTCTTTCATTAAATACTTGAAGTTTTAAATTTCTATAATTCATTCCAAGAATGCTATTCTTCCAAATTTTCATATATTTTTTTGTAAGTTATGTATTCTGTTACTCTTAATCCTGAGTATATCATTGCTAAAACATTTATAAGAATAAAGATTAATATTATTTCTGGATTGCTTAATATCTTCTCTTTAATTTCCGTATTATTTGCAATGATTAGGTTATTCCCGCCAAAGTATACTGCTAATATTATCCATGAAACTAGGTTAATAGAAATTATTTTTAGATTCTTTAGTAATTTTCTTTGAGATATTTGCCTAAATACATGAATAATTCCAAAACTTCCAATTATTAAGCTCATTGCATAAGAATTTATTTGATTTCCACCGATTAATTTATAATATTTCAGGATAAACAATGTGATCAATGAAATAGTTATATACAGACCAAGGTTAAAATTTTCTTTAGGTATTTTCAATAGATTTAATTTGTCAATTGTGACTTTGTTTCCAAGTGCTTGTATTACTGCAATTAAATAAAACAACAACATTATTTCAATGCTTCCAACGATACTACCTATGACGAACGTAATAAGGCTAAATTTATTTAGGAATCTTATACCTATAATGTTATTAGCAATGCTCATAAATCCAAATAGGATTGGTAGTAATAGAATGATATATAATATTTCTGGGTTTAACCCCGAATCAATTAAGGAATCTGTTAATAATGTAAATACTAGGTATGGTTTTTTTAGGATTAAATCTTTATCGAGATTGATAAAGTTGTATTCTCTTTGAGTAATATATTTCAGGAAACTCTCATATTTCTTAATTTCAATAAGATCATAAATGATTTCTTTACCTGATATAAGAGAGTTTTTAAACTTAAGATTATCTATCTTTCTCTGTAGATAGATATTAGAAATATCTTCTGTTATAAATATTAAGTTTTTTTCTCTTAATTTTTCTTTTTTTTCTTTATCTAAGCCATAAATAAAATCAAGATCATTAGCATTATTTGACCATACAATTATATAGTTGAAATTGTCTAATTTTAAATTTTCAATCTTACTTTTTATTTCTAGATTTTTAAGAGCACTACTCTTAACAGTTGAATTGGATAAATTTTCGAGGTGAAAGTCATTTATATTTGCAAACTCATCTAAGGCTTTAAATTGTTTATCGGAAATATTGTTTATAAAAATCCCAGATTTTTCTACTATTTTTATTTCAGAATTTATTTCTTCATCAAAGTTTTTACTTTGTATTTTTGTCTTTATATTGTATTGGCCAAGGTTGTTATATCTATAGATAACCTCTCTTCCTGTTTCCTTATTGTTGTCACCAAACTCCCATTCAACTTTTGTGTTTTCAGGGTAATCGTCTGATATTTTAAAGATTAGTGGTTTATCTTGAAATCCAAATTTATCTACCTGGACATTTTGTGCTGATACATTTAAAATTAGAATGTTAAGAATGCAAAACAATAATATTTTTAATATTTTTTTCATGAGTCAAAGCTTACAACAAACTAATTCTAAGGATAAGTTGGTTAAAAATCAATCACTGTTGGGTTCTTTTAAAAATATTCTTACAAAGGATCTAAATAAGATTGCTAAAAAACTTCCTCTTCCCCCGATTTTAACAAATAAGAAGAAGAAAAAAGAGTTTGACAGAAAAAAATTTATAAAAATTTTAGAAAAAAAACACAAATATTATGCTAAGTTAATTTATGAATTAAATGATTTAGAAAAGATAGAAAATTGTAGGATTTTATTATCCTCACTTAACCTTCTATTCTTAAATAAAAGTTCTGTTAACGATGATGAGATACTTGAAATGTATACAAAAATAAAAAAAGGGATTTAATCCCTTTTTTATTATTTTTCATCTAATTTATATATAGCTCTTCCCACTCTTAGGAATTCTGGAGTTTTTTGAAGGTTTAGTGAGATTGTTCCTACTTGAACATCTCTCTTTTTAAGTACTTCTTTTACTATTTCTTTTTTATTAAGTGGACCTTTTTCTTTTAAAATTTCTCTAATCACATCTTTAACTGTCCCTGGTTTGTAACCCCAGTCTTTAAGAGCATATAGTCCTCTTCCTACTAGTACAAAGTCTTCGTATCTAATTAATTCATTGTGTACAGCTTCAATTGTAACTTGTTTGTGATCGTATTTTTTTTCATGAATTAAATCAAAAATATCCTTAAAATGCAGAGGCTTCTTCATTGAATTAAGGATCAGTATTGATTTATCTTTAATACTTTTTGGATTTACGCATCTCCAGTTTTTAAGTCCGATTTTATTTTCTAGTTGTTTGATATCTGTAGATAATTCTAAAATACTAAGAATCGATTCTTTTGGTGTGTTATTTACTTGTTCAAATATATTGTTTTCGAATTTATTCTTGCAGATTGAGGCTTTTTCTCTTTTTAATTCCTCGATTGCTTTTTTAATAGTATCTTTAGCAGTTTCTGACTTAATTATATCTTTAAGAATATAACCTTTATTATGATGTTGTGTTTTTTTGATTGTTTCAACTTTTTCAGATAAATCAAGGCATAATCTAAAACTTGGTATACTGTGACTTTCGTAACCTCTTAATTTAAGAAGTTCAATTAATTTTTTTTCAGTAATAACATGATTGTTATCTTTGATAATCTCCTCGGCGATTTCTACAATTTCTTTTGTATCTGTTTGCATTGCAACCCTTCTTAAAATTTGCAAAGCTTTTTTTTGTATTTGTCTTACTCTTTCTCTAGTAATGTACATATTTTCTCCTACAAACTGTAATGTTTTAGGGTAACCATCGTCAAAACCATATCTCTTAATAATAACCTCTTGTTCTTTATCGTTAAGAATATCTATGATTTGGTTTAAAGCTTCAAATTTTTGTTCCATCTCGTTTTTTAAATGTTAGTGTATATTTTACTCCTTAGCTGACATTATGTCAATAAAAAAGATTTAAAAAAAATGGTGCCGTGGAAGAGACTCGAACTCTTACGGGTTTCCCCACTGGTTCCTAAGACCAGCGCGTCTACCATTCCGCCACCACGGCTTACCAAAAGTAAACTCATATTAGCAAAAAATATTATGAAATCAATACTTTTTTTTTATTTTTTTTGTGTATAATTTATTTAAATTAATTTCCGCTATGAATTATGTAAGTTTACACAACCTAACTCACTTTAGTTTATTGGACGCGACCACTCGTCCAAAATACCTCGCTCAATTTGCAAAAGATAACAATATGCCAGCAATTGCTATTACTGATAATGCAGCCATGTATGGTGCATGTAAATTCTATGATGAATGTAAGAAACAAGGTGTTAAAGCAATTATTGGTGCTAATATGTTTTTATGTGATGATATGACAATTAAAGACGTATCAAATCGTACAGCCTGTAATCTAGTTTTATTAGCAAAAAACAAAACTGGATATTTAAATTTAATGCAACTTATTACTAAAGCGCACTTAGATGGTTTTTACTATAAACCAAGAATTGATTATAAATTATTAAAAGAATTTTCCGAAGGTTTAATTTGTCTATCTGGTGATTTAACTTCTGATATTTCCAGATCACTACTTGCTGATAATTTTGATAGAGGTTTGGAATATGCAAATTTATTAAAAGATATTTTTGCTGATGATTTTTACTTAGAAGTCCTTCCTCCTACAAATCTTCCAAAACAAGAAAAAATAAATGAAGGGGTTTTTAAAATATCTAATGAAATTGATGTTAAGGTTGTATGCGCTTCAAATTCCCACTATTTCTTAGAATCAGACAAGGATGCTTTTGATATTTTAGTTTGTATTCAAAATGGAGATTTTATCACTAATCCAGAAAGATTTAAATACGAGGGTGAACTTTACAATTATACATATGAAGAATTAAAAGTAATCTTCAAAGATAATTTAGATTGTCTTTCTAACACTTTGGAGGTTGCAGACAAATGTACCTTTGAAATTGAATATAATCTTGATCTTTTACCAAGGTTTGATTGTCCTGATGGACTTTCGTCTAAAGATTATCTAATGAAACTCTGTAAAGAAGGTTTGTATGAAAAATATCCTAAAGAAGAACAAGCTGATGCCTTAAAGCGTTTAGATTATGAATTTTCAATTATTGAAAGTATGGGATTTATTGATTATTTTCTAATTGTTTGGGATTTTATTAATTTTGCAAAACAAAAAGACATTATTGTTGGCCCTGGACGGGGTTCGGCAGCTGGGGCATTAATTGCTTATGTATTAGATATTACTACCGTGGATCCTTTGAGGTATGGATTGTATTTTGAAAGATTTTTAAATCCTGAAAGAGTAAGTATGCCCGATATTGATATCGATTTTGCTGATCATAGACGTGATGAAGTTATGGATTACGTAGTTGAAAAATACGGACGTATGAATGTTGCTCAGGTTATTACTTATGGAACGATGTCAGCTAAGGCGGCAGTCAGGGATGTTGGAAGAGCTATGGGTTATCCTTACTCTGAAGTTGATGGCTTTGCGAAGTTATTACCCCCTACCGTTTTTGGTAAGCATAATCCCCTTAAAGACTCTGTAATTGATGCGCAAGAACTTGCAATAGAGTACAAAAGAAACCCCAGATGTAAAGCACTTTTTGATAATGCTATTAAATTAGAGGGAACAATTCGTAATTGTGGTACTCACGCTTGTGCTGTAATTATTTCCGACCAACCTTTGACTAATTTTACACCACTTCAAAATGCTTCTGGAAAAGAAGGGGTGATTGTTACTCAGTACTCCATGAAACCACTTGAGACGATTGGTCTTTTAAAAATGGATTTCTTGGGTCTTAGGAATTTAACTATTATTGAAAACACCTTAATAAATATAAAAGCTAGGCATAATGTCGATATTAATATTGATAATATTCCACTTGATGATGAGAAGGCTTATAAACTTTTATCTGCCGGCTTAACCACTGGTGTTTTTCAATTAGAGTCCGGAGGAATGCGAAAATATCTAAAAGAGCTAGTTCCTTCTCGACTAGAAGACATCATTGCTATGAATGCCCTTTATAGACCTGGACCAATGGAATATATACCTCAATATATTGCTGGTAAACATGATCCATCTTCGATAAAATATATGCACCCTCTCTTTGAATCAATTTTGAAAGAAACTTATGGTGTTGGTGTGTATCAGGAGCAAATTCTTGAAATTGCTAAAATTTTTGCTGGATTTTCACTAGGTCAAGCCGATGTATTAAGACGTGCCGTAGGTAAAAAAATTCCAGAACTTCTTGAAGAGCAAAAAGTAAAGTTTGCACAAGGTGCTAAGGATCAAGGTCATGATCCAAAATTTGCTGAAAAAGTTTTCGATGATGTGATTACACCATTTGCAGGGTATGGTTTTAATAAATCACATGCTACTTGTTATGCATATATTTCATATCAAACCGCCTACTTAAAAGCCCATTATCAAACTGAGTTTATGGCTGCTTTAATGACTTCAGACTTAGATAACACGGATAGAATTATTATTGAAATTAACGAATGTAATCAATTAGGCATTGAGATATTACCACCAAATATCAATGAATCTTTAGTTGATTTTACAGCTACTAAGGAAAATGAAATCAGATTTGGACTTGGAGCGATTAAAGGTCTTGGTGTGAATTTGATTGAAAAAATCTTGGAAGAAAGAAAAAATGGAAAATTTTTAAACTTAACTGATCTATGTTCAAGATTAACTCCGGATGTCTTAAATAAAAAATCTATTACAGCTCTAGCTTATGCTGGTGCCCTTGATGAATTTGGGAATCGACATCAAATTGCATCTAATTATGAAATTTTAAATGCCTATAGTAAATCTGCACTTAAATCACGAGAAACAGGTCAATATTCATTGTTTGGTGAAGAAGAGAAATTAGCTGACATACAATTGATATCTGTTCCGGAACTATCAAATTTAGATATGTTAAAAAAAGAGAAAGAAGTCTTAGGTCTTTATGTTTCAGATCATCCATTGGCTGGTATTAAATTTGATTCTAAAAAATTTACAGATATTAATAAATTCTCTGAAAATAAAAAATCATATTCATGCGTGGCTATGATTTCTGGCTATAGAAAATTTCTTACTAAAAAAGGAGATTATATGGCTATGTTCAGACTTGAAGATGCTACCTCTGAAATTGAATCTTTGATTTTCCCTAGAAACTTTGCATCTTTATCTCTTAATTTAACTGATGATATGATTGTTTCTGTTACAGGTACATTATCTATTGAGGACTCCAAGAAGTTATTTGTTAATTCAATTAGAGAATTTAGTTTTGCTAATATTATAGAGGATAAAAAGGATGATGATTCTATGATCGCATTTGATAAAGATAATCTAACCTTGGTGATCAACGTAGATTCAGATACACCAAAAGATTCCTTACTTGAATTGAAACAAATTTTAAGTATTAAAGGAGAAGTTAGTGTTTCTATGCATATGATTAAGAATAATAAAATTGTTAAAAAGTTAAAATTAAGAAGTAAAATTAAATTTGACGACGAAGTTAAAAAGAATATTGTTGAACTTCTTTCTTAAATCTACTAAAATTGTTTTTGAAATTATTAATTTTAATTAAATGAGAACTCATACTTGCGGTAGTCTAAGAAAAGACGATGACGGAAAAAGTGTTATTTTATGTGGTTTTGTTCATAAAAGAAGGGATCACGGAGGACTTGTGTTTATTGACTTAAGAGATAGATACGGTATTACTCAAATTGTTTTTGATCCTGAAAAAGGTTCTAAAGCACACGAAATTGCACACAAACTAAGATCTGAATTTGTTGTTAAAGTAACTGGTAATGTTTTTGCAAGACCAGATGATATGATAAATAAAAATTTAGAAACTGGTGAAATTGAAATTTATGCAACTGATTTAGAAATATTTTCGGAAAGTCAAACTCCTCCTTTTGAAATTGATGCAGAAAACTTAGCTAATGAAGAATTACGGTTAAAGCACAGATATTTAGATTTGAGAAGACCAAAAATGAAATCTAATATTATCACTCGTCACAAAGTTATTAAATACATGCGTGATTTTTTAGACTCTCAAGATTTTTTAGAGATTGAAACTCCGATTTTAATTAAAGGAACGCCAGAGGGTTCTCGTGAATATATTGTTCCAAGTAGAATTTATCCAGGTAATTTTTATGTATTACCTCAGTCGCCTCAGCAGCTTAAGCAATTATTGATGGTTGCAGGTATGGATAAATATTTTCAAATTGCCAGATGTTTTAGAGATGAAGACCAACGTGGAGACCGACAACCTGAATTTACTCAGTTAGATATGGAATTAAGTTTTGTTTCGCAAGAAGATATTATTAAAATTAATTCAGATCTTTTATTTGATATACTTACTAAATTTAGACCAGATTTATCTGTTAAGGACGATCAAGTATTTGTACTAACGTATGATGAAGCTATGAATAGATTTGGTTTAGATAAACCAGATTTACGATTTGATTTAGAATTTAAGGATGCATCTACTATATTTCAAAACACTAACTTTAATGCATTTGCCGGAGTTTTAAAATCTGGTGGTGTCTTAAAAGTTATGAAGGTTCCAGGTGCTGCTGAAAAATTATCACGTAAAGATATATCAGAACTTGAATCTGTTGCTAAAATTTATAAAGCTAAAGGACTTGCTTATATTTCTAAAAAAGACGGGGAGTTAAATTCACCGATTCTTAAATTTTTAAGCGATGCGGAGGTTGATTCATTACTTAAGCTTACGGAATTTAATGAAGGTGATATTATGTTCTTTGCATGCGACACTTTTGATATTGCTTGTAATTCACTTGGTCACGTAAGAAATGCAGTTGCTAAAAAACTTAATTTGATTGATGAATCAGTATGTTCTATAGGATGGGTAACTGATTTTCCAATGTTTGAAGTTAATGATGATGGATCTATGCAAGCTTGTCACCACCCATTTACCTCTCCTAAAAAGGATGATCTTGAATTTATAGATACTGATATATTTAAAGTAAGAACAAACTCTTATGATTTAGTTATGAATGGCTATGAAATTGCGGGGGGTTCTGTTAGAATACATGAAAGAGATTTACAAGCTAAAGTATTTGACTTACTTGGAATCTCTAAAGAAGATGCGAAAGAAAGATTTGGTCATATATTAACAGCTTTCTCATATGGTGTTCCTCCTCATGCAGGTATTGCTTGGGGTCTGGACAGACTGATTATGATACTATGTAATGAGCCAAATATACGTGAGGTTATTGCTTTCCCTAAAGATCAAAAGGCTAAGGATGTTATGCTTGGAGCTCCATCTTTAATGCCAGATGAAACTTTAGAAGAACTATCTATATCAATTGATACTGAATAATGGATTATTTTTTTATCTTAATAGCGATTGTATTTTTATACTTTATTAGTAAGTATACTTTTAGAGCAGCTGAATATATCTCTTATTATAAAAACTCTCCTAGAATTTCTAAGGATTTAGTTTTTATGAAGGTTTGCACTCCTAAAAAAGAATCGCGAGAAGATAAAGAAATTGATCGTGAGAGTCGAGGTCAAGAATCAGATTTCAAAGGTAATATTGCCTTAATGTCTCAATTAATTAATTCACTTTCAACACTGCATGATGATTCTTTAAAAGCAAGATTTAAAGGTAGAGATTATTTATCTTTTGAGATTGTTGTATTAGATGGAATGATAAATCTTTATATATTAGCTCCTGCTAATTTAGCGAAGTTAATAGAAAAAAAAGTTACTGCATTTTTCCCAGATTCATTTATAGATTATGATTCTCCTTATAAGTTAATATCCAAAGATTCTTATACTAAAGCTACTTATATGACTTTGAAAAAAGAATCTATTTTTCCTTTAAAATCTTTTAGAAATCAATCCAATGATCCTTTTAACTTTATATCAAATAGTCTTTCTAAATTTGAACCTGGAGAATCAGCTGCTATTCAGTTAATTTTAACTCCAGAAGATAATTCTTGGTCAAAAGAAGGTAGAAAAAAAGCTAAGGAAATGCTAAATAAAGACGAAGAAAAGAAGAAATCATTTCTGCATTCTTTAAAAATCTTATCTTTTATTGGTAAATTTTTTGAATTCTTTTTCACCGGAACTACAGAAAGTGCTGATGATAATTCAGGGGTGGATAGAAAAACCCAAGTGGAGGAAGATGAAATTAAAGCAATGGATGAAAAGAATACTCAATCTGGATTTGATACAAATCTTAGAATTGTAGTTAACGCTAAGTCTGAATCTGCTTGTTCGATGCATATACGTAATATTAAATCTGCATTTTCTCAATTCTCATCAAATGCTGGAAACTCATTTGGTGGACCTAAAAGTTTTTTAGGTAAAGATTTGCATTCTGAGAAGGCTTTAATAAAAAATTATTTATTAAGATCTAACAGAAAACCTTTCTTTAATTTTTTTAATAAATCTATCTTATCGTCTGATGAGATTGCCATGATTTTTCATGTTCCTAATATATCTTTTAATAGATCTCCAAATCTTGCTTGGCAAAATTATAAAATAGCACCACCACCAGATAACCTTCCAAAAGATGGTATTTTACTTGGTTATAATTATTATCGTGGTGAAAAAAAACCTATTCGACTAAAACCAATTGATAGATTTCGTCACTTTTATGTTATTGGTCAAACCGGGACTGGTAAATCCTCTATTATGCAGGTGATGATTCGTCAGGATTTTATGAATGGTAAAGGTTTATGTATAATTGACCCTCATGGAACTCTAATTGAGGATGTTCTGCCTTTTATACCTAAAAGTCGTGCTGATGACGTTGTTTTATTTAATCCTTCTGACACGGAACGTCCAATGGGTCTTAATTTATTAGAGGCTAAAAATGAAGATGAACGAGAGCTTGTGGCTATGGATGCTATGAATTTAATGATTAAAATCTTTGATGAAGAAATATTTGGTCCACGTTTGCAAGATTATTTCAGAAATGGTTGTTTGACATTAATGGAGTATGACAAAGGTGGAGCTATTACAGATATTGTTAGACTTTTCACGGATGAGGTATTTCAAAAAGAACGTGTTGATCAAGTTACAAATCCTATTGTTAGATCTTTTTGGGAAAACCAAATGGCAAACACTTCTCAAGAGGAAAAACAAAGAATTATCCCTTATTTTGCTGCTAAATTTGCAGCTTTCATTACAAATAAGATGATGCGTAATATTATTGGGCAAGTTAAATCTGGTTTTGACTTTTTAGATGCTATGCAAAATAATAAGATTCTTCTTATGAATCTTTCCAAAGGTCTTACAGGTGAGTTTAATTCAAAATTATTAGGTTTAATTATTGTATCTAAACTTCAAGTTGCTGCTCTTTCTCGTGAAAAAATTCCTAAAGATCAACGTCAAGATTTCTTCCTTTATATCGATGAATTTCAAAACTATATCACAGATTCAATTGAATCAATTCTTTCTGAAGCTCGTAAATATAAGCTCGGTCTTGTAGTTGCCCACCAGTATATTGGTCAGCTTGTTAATAAAGGAGACGAAAAAATTAAAAATGCAATTTTTGGTAATGTAGGTTCTATGTTTTGTTACAAAGTTGGTGCTCCTGATGCTGAATTTCTCAAAAAAGAATTTGAACCAACATTTTCTGATCAAGATTTAATCAATATTGATAAATTTAAAGGAGTTATGAAATTGTCTATTGATACTCAGCCATCAAAACCTTTTAGTATTGTTCCGGTTAATCCATATTTACAAAAAGGAGATAAAGAGATAGGTGAAGCTATGCGACAACTATCAAGACTTAAATATGGAAGAGACGTTGAATTTGTTAATCGTGAAATATTAAGAAGAATCGGCGCTTAATTTGACATTTTATTTCAAATAAGGTATAAACCTACTATGAAAAAGACATTTTTATTACTATTGTTTACACTTTTATTTCCAGGTCTTGCCTTTGGGGAAGATTGTAATGATGGAGATTATGTTTTAAGTGCTTATTACTCCCCTCTCCCTGGTCAGAATTATTATGCAACAGGTTCTTATGCATCTGAAATTGTACTTAATGGAGGCGGGATAATTACAGCCTCAGGACGTTATGTTGATGAAATTCCTTATGCTTTTGTTGCTGCTCCCCCTTGTTTTGAATTTGGAGATGTTATTCAAGTTGAAAATCTTGGTTATTTTAAAGTTCTTGATCGTGGAGGAGCTATAAAAGGTAAGCGTTTAGATGTATGGGTTGGTTATGGAAATTCAGGTCTACGAACTGCTTTAAATTTTGGTAAGAAAACACTTTTTATTAAAAAAGTTTCAGAGATATCTGATGAACAACTTAAGGAATCCTACCAAGGATTGGATGATTCTTTAATTAATTTACCCAAAAATGGTGTTTATAACCCTTTGGAGTTTATATCTAATCTGAAGTTAGGTGATACTGGTTTTTTCGTTGGTGTTGTCCAGCAGTTTTTAAAGGATTTAGGTCTTTATAAGAATCAGGTTTCTTTTGTTTTTGATCGAGCTACTCAATCTGCTCTTGATGATTTTAAAACTAATTTCTCAAAAATAAAAAATGATAAACTGCCCGAAACGGGTCTAAATGAAGCTTTCTTTATTAATTTGCGTAACTTTGCGATACATAAAAGACAAGAGGAAGTGGAGTATGAGTTTTTATTCTCAGATATTTCTAAAGGTATGGAAAATTTTGATGTTTTAAATATGCAAAAAATCCTTTATTTATTAGGATATGAAATTGAAATCACTGGAAAATTTGATGATCAAACCTCCTATGCTATTAAGAAATTTCAGGATGATAATGATTTCACCTTTTTAAACTCTAGCTCTAAAGGTTATTTTGGTCCTAAAACTAAATCTGTTTTACTTCAAAATATGCTTTCTTCTAACTTTTTCTCTGAAAATTTTGATGTTAATGAATTTTTTTATTCTCCAGTATATAAAAATCAAAAAAGCCAAATAGTTTTAGACCTTCAGAATTTTCTTAAAAAATCTGGCTTCTATAAATCTACACCAACAGGTGTTATGGATGATTTGACTATTAACTCTTTACGACATTTTCAGCTGTCTGCAGGAGTTATTGACAATTCCAAAACTCAAGGGGCTGGCTTTTTTGGTCCTAAAACACGAAGATTCTTTAATAAATTAATTTTAAATATTAATAATTTATCTTTTTTAAAAAATAGAAATAATTTATCTGATAACAGCTCTGTTTCAGTTGAAAGCATAGATAGTTTAGTTGGGTTAAAATATTTAGATAATAACTCTAGAGTTGAACTTTTGCAGACTAAACTTATTGAAAAAGGATTTTTGGATGCTAAGTATACAACTACATACTTTGGTGACAAAACTCTTGCAGCTCTTGATAAACTTAAATTAAAAATGCAAGAGGATTTCTCTGTAGATGTAGACCCTAAAATCATTGATATGCAAATACATAGATATTTAATGGATTAGTTGTTTTTATTCTTTATAAGTGTTATAATAATAAGATTTAAATATATTTATGTTAAAGTCTTATTTTTTAAAGGGGTTAATGGTATTAGTTCTATGTTTTGGAATTAGTAATACACAGTATCTCATGAATAATTCTTATTACTCTTTGAGCCATGATGCTTTTGATGGTTTTGCATTTCCAATTCAAGAAACAGTTGATTGGATTAATTTACCTGGGAGTCAACATAAATCAAGTTTTCATGAAGTATCTGATGTCTATAAAATTAAGATGCCTAAATATGACTCAAGTATATTATCTATGTCTTTGTATTCTATTGGGTTTAATTCTAGCTCTGATTTAAACATTAGAAATTCTAAAATTACTTATTCTGTCCCGTATCTTGGGAATTATAAATTTGATGGTCTTGAAAATGCAGGAAGTCATCCAGGTGTTGATATTAAACTCCTTAAAAATACTCCATTGTATTCAATAGCCAATGGGGTTGTTGTAAAGTCAGTAAAGTCAAATGTTGGTTTTGGAAATTATATTGTTGTTATGCACAAGGGTGTGGTTGATCCCAACAACCCTAGTTTAAAAACTGATATTTATTCTACTTATGCTCACTTGGATAGAATTTTAGTAGAAGAAGGACAAGAGGTTTCAAAAGGACAAATGATTGCCTTCTCAGGAGATTCTGGACTTGCTACTACTGCGCATTTAGACTTTCAGATTAATACTCAAGATGTTCCATTTCTACCTTATTGGCCCTTTAACGTAAATGAAATATCTACTCAGGGTTATGATTTTGTATCTGCAATAAATGAAGGAGTTGGTATTCAAGATGCGGTTAAATATACAATTAATCCCTTTGTGTACATTGATAAATATAAAGATTTCTCTTGGAGTACAAAGATTTTAGGAAGCGAATTAGATTCTTATAGGATTGATTCTGTGGTTTCTGTTGAGTCTCATGTTGATCAACCTGTAGAAACTTTAGAAAGAGAGGTTGAAATAAATGAATTTACTTTGGATTCAATTAAATTTCCTTTTAATTATTTATATATTCAAGATTCTACTCTTAGTATTCAGCATCAAGGTAACTTTGATCAATCTATGCTAAGAATTGATACTAATCTTTTGGATTATGAACTGATTAATTCTGACTCTAATTCTGTTTCTTACAAACTATCTCCAAATAACTTTGGTAGTGAAGTTGTTAATGTATTTTATGAAAATGAGCTTATAGCTACCCAAGAAATTTATATTTCAGTCTTTCGAGATCTTAATTATGACGACATAAATAATAAGTTCTTAAAAGACCTTGTTGACAAAAGAATTTTAAAGGGTTTTAATGATGGTTCAATTGACCTGTACTCTCCTATCTCTAAGGTCGAGTCCGTTGTTTTAATATCGAGATTGATTGATCCAAACCTTGGTAAGGATTCTGACTCATGGTATAAAGAACAACTTAATTTAGCTATCAACAAAGGGGCTGTAAATTCTAATGTGTCTCTTGATGAATCTTTGAATTTAGTTGAGTTTCTTAAGATTATCTACAAAATCTTAGATGTAGATATTTCAAATGATGTTCATGAATTTTATTCTGATTTATTTGATGTTAATTCATGGTATGCACCTTATGTACAAGAAGCCTATAGAAAAAATATTATTTCAAATAATGATTTGTTGTCTTTAGATAAATCATTAAATCGTCTTGATGTGTTTAAATTAATACAAGAATTCTCTAATTTCATAAATTAATTTTCTCTTGTATTTTTATTTTAATTAAATTAAAATGGCATTACAAATTAGCCCGCGTAGCTCAGCTGGATAGAGCAGCGCCCTTCTAAGGCGAAGGTCAAAGGTTCGAATCCTTTCGCGGGTACCATTTATTTTATGAGATATTTACTTTTAGACCATCTTAAATTCTTCTCTCTAGTAATAATGATTGCTTATCATTATTTTTTTATTGATACTTATTTTTTTAATACAACCATGTGGAATTTCAATCATTATCTGCTTGAATTTATAAGGTTTATTTTTATTGGGGTTTCTGGCTTTACATTAGCTTTAAATTATTCAAAGAATAAAGATATCAATTATTTTTCTAAAAGATTGTATAAGCTAGGTTTAGCAGCCCTGCTTATATCAATTGTAACCTTTCTTTTTATAAATGAATCTTTTATTTATTTTGGAATAATTCATTTAATATTTACTGCTAATTTATTAGTTTATTTGAGTAAATATTTTAAGATTTATCTTTTATTAGTTTTACCTCTTTTTTATTTTTTTCCTGAAGTTATTCATGTCAAATTTTTAAGGTTATCTACAATTGATCATTTTCCATTATTTCCTTATTTTTTCTATTTTATTATTCCTTTTCTATCCTTTAGTTTTCTTAAGGATTTTCTACCATTAAAAAAGCCTAACTATATTTCAAATATAGTTAAGCATTCTTTGTTAATTTATTTATTCCATCCTGTTTTTATACTTATCTACTTACACTTGTATTATAAGTTGATTTAAAAATTTCTGATTTGGTATTAAATATTTTTTTAATATTTCTCTCCCACAAAATTTGGTTTGATCTTAGTCCTTCTTTATCCCCTTTGTAAAAAGGCCCCAGTAATTCAATTTCCGGTAGTTTTTCTGGACTGTAAATTTCTGTTATCACATCTTTGTTATCATTGGTATAACTTTGGAATAAAACTGGAAAATTGTATGGGTTTGTAAATTTTAAATCTACATAAGGTGGATAAATAGTTGAATCTAATCCATTATTGTATTCTTTATAGTAAGATACATATAAACTATGATTCCTCCACTGATCAATGTTCATTCCACTTTGCAGAGCTGCTCTAAATAATGTAGTTGAGACTTGGCATAGACCACCTCCTGGTTCTAATTCTAGTTTTCCTCCTTCTTTAATAACTTTTGCCAGCCTCCATGGAATTTGTGATCCTTTGTCTCTTAAAATTTTTAAGAATGATACTTGCTCACTAGGCATTACAAAAACGTTAGATATTAAGTTTTGAGTTCCCAATTCAACATTTTGACTCCTTCCCCAATCACTACCTTTGAAATTTGATTTTCCTTCGCCTTGTTTTTCGTATTTATAAGATTTTCCATTCTCATCAAATACTAAACCTTTGTCTATATCGTAAATTATCTCTATTCTTAGTAAGCCTTTATCAATATTTTCTTTTAGTTTTTGACTTGTTTTTTCATAGTTGATTTTTTTTCCATCTCTTAGAAATCCATGTGATTGGCCTGATCCTGAATTTATATATACATGAGACGTAAGGTTTTCGATATCATTTTCATAATTGTTTAATAAATCCTTGAGTGTTTTATGACTTATGGTATTTGAACTTTCGTTAAATAAGTTTAGAGCTTCGTACTCGACTGTATTGAGTTTTCCATTATTTATGATTCGTAAGGTTTGTCTTTTAATTTTGTTAAGTTTATCGGCCATTTCTTGTGCGTCATCTAATGTGAAATCTGGATTTTCACTTTTTAACTTTAAATCTACACTGTCAGATACCAAACTTGCTAATACTAAATGATTCATGTCTATAGTTCTTTTTTCTTCACCTTGAATTGCCTTGTATCTATTTTTTTCTTTAATTACCTTTGCTTTCTTGATTGTTTCTAGTTTGCTTTCTGTAAAAATATTTGTATTTAGAACCCTACTTAGTTTTTTTGTATTTCTTAATGTTTTTATATTTACTTTAACTGACTTATCTTCATATTTTAATTCTATTTCTTTGTCTTGGTTTCTTAAAGCGTTTATTGAATTTATCCCAAGGTTGCTTGAGTTATTTAAATTTATAAATACCGTTAGGCTAAGTATGCATATGCTTGATAGGATTCTTTTAATCATGGTGTTTGTTTAAATCCTATTATTATATCACTTTTAATATACTTTTACAAGTTACTCATTACTATAAATGTAATTGTGTTATTAATTATATGAAATGTTATAGCACCGTTTAGCCCTCCTGATTTTTCATAAACCCAATGTATAATTAGTGATAGGATTATCATTGCTGACATAACCTGAAATTGAAAATGAATTCCTGCGAATATAATTGAAGTAAATAGGCTGCTTGAAATTATCCCGTAGTTATCTTTAAATTTATTGTATATATATCCCCTAAAAGTAATTTCCTCCACTATTGGGGCAAGAATACAAATTGCGAATCCTATTACGTATATATCCGTATTTGTTTTTATTAATTGATCGACAATATTTTCCTGTTGTCCAAGCCCTGGTAAGATTTCCGATAGTCCGCTGATTACTAACAATAGATTAATGAAAATGAAAATTAGGTATCCTATGACAGAGTACTTTAAAGATTTAAGAATGCTTCCTTTAGATGGAATTATATCTTGTTTTGAAACTTTTAGAATTTTAAAAGGTAGAAGCATTAAAATAAATTGCATGTAGATAATAATATAATTTGCAATGTTTTCTATGTCTTTGTTTTCTAATGAAATTAGTGTTAATAGTGATATAACAAGAATGTTTAATAATGCAAATATAAATAAATATTTAAGTATATCGATGTTTGATTTTTTTTTGAAATGATTTATTATATTCATGTAAATTTTTATTATGATTCTTCGAAAAAATGAACAGGTTTTACATACAGTATACCATCACTTTTTACCATATGTAATTAGATGTCTTTATTTTTCTTTTTTTTCATTGATTACATTTGTTTTGATAAAATTTTTAATTGAACTCTTTCCTGAGTTTGTAACTATGATTTATTCAGTTGCTTTTGTTATTTTTGTTCTGGTTTTTTTAAATATGACATTAATATATTGGTTTGATAAGCTTATTATAACAAATCAAAGACTGATATTTGTAAATTGGATTTCGATTACAAATGTACACGAAAGAGAAATAAATTTGAAAGATGTTCAAGATATTGCTAGTTTTGAAAGAGGTTTAATAAGATTTATCCCATTTTTATCTTTTGGTAAAATTGTTATTAAATCATCAGCCTATAAATTCGATATAACCTTTGAAGAAATTGGTAAGGCAAACAAAGTTAGAACATTTATAACCCGTATTTCAGAGTATGATAAATAATGATGATATTATCCAAGAGCTAGAACAGCCCATTCGTAAATCTTTTCGACCAATTGATTTTAATAATTTTATGGGTCAGAAAAGAATTATCAAACAGTTAAATTTGATGATGCATGCTTCAGATAAACTACAGAAAAACCTTGACCATCTTATATTTTTTGGTGCTCCAGGTTTAGGTAAAACTACCTTAGCTGGCTTAGTAGCAAATTCAATTGGATCAAATTTAGTCTACTCTCAAGGACAATCTCTTACAAAAATTGGAGATGTGGCAGCTATTTTATCAAATCTAAAAGAGAATGATATTCTTTTTGTAGATGAGGTTCATCGTTTAAAACCAAATGTTCAAGAGTTTTTCTATACAGCTCTTGAGGATTTTTATTTAGATATTGTAATTGGTAAAGGTCCAACTGCCAAGTCTATGAGATTAGACCTGCAACCTTTTACATTTATTGGAGCTACAACTAGATTAGATAAACTAACTCAGCCATTTCGAGATAGGTTTGGTGTAATATTTAAATTTGAGGAGTATACTAAGAAAGAAATTTCAAAAATTTTAAAAATACACCTCAAGACATTTGAACTAGAAATTAAAGACGATGCTTTGGATATTTTAATTTCTTCAACTAAATCGGTTCCTAGAATCGCTATTAATACTCTTAAAAGACTCCATGAATATTGTTTATTTCATAATATATCCATGATTTTAAAAAGTCATATTTTAGATTGCCTTTCTTTACTATCAATAGACGAAACTGGCTTAAATCAATTTGACTTTAAGCTGCTCGAAGTATTGTCCGAAAGTCGAGAGCTTAGACCTATAGGGGTTAAAACCCTATCTTCATTGCTGGGAGAAGAAGTCGATTATATTGAAAGTATTTGTGAACCTTTTTTGCTTAAAAATGGTTTGATTCAAAAAACTTCTAGCGGTAGAATCATTACTACTAAAGGACTAAAATTCTTATCTGATAATAAAATTTAAAATGAATAAAAAATTAATCTTATCCTTCCTATTACCTATTTTTGTTGCAGCCTGTTCGTCTCCTAAATTAGATGAACCTGAGGTAGTAATTGATATTCCGGCTACCAAGTCGTTTGTTGGAGTTGTAAATAAACTTTCAGTTCCTCTCAATAATTTAGAGTCCGATTTTTATTTACTTACAGATTCTAAAAATAGAATTTATCTTAATTCATTGATTCATAATCTTCAAGATTATATTGATTATGAAGTAAGATTAAGAGGCCAGATTCAGTATAGCGATTTGGCAGGAAAACAGGTTGAGATATTAAACGTAGAGCAAATTGATATTATTTCAACTCCGGAAGTTGAATTAGATATTCTAAATTATGAATCCTCTAACTTAGGGATTTCATTCGAATATCTAGCAACTTTTGATCTTGAAGAATTTTCATCTCAGTTGTCATTATCCGATCCTAACTCTCGTCAGTTAATTAAATTTAAATTTATTGATAAAACTTCCGATCAAAATCTTTCATTTGATTCATATGTCGACTCTTTAAATCTCGACGCTCCAAAGGAGACTTATGTTACAAATAACCATAGATATGATTTATATAATCTTTCTTCGGATACTATTAAATACTTTTTGGAATCAAATAAATATATCTTGGAAATTACCTATATCTTTTTAGATGCTTCGAATGAAGGTTTTACAGCTTTTGATGAATTTTTAAACTCTCTTAAATTGTCTGATGTTGAGATATCTGAAAGTAGTGAACAGATTACCGAAACTAATCCAGAGATTTCTATTGATTCTGATGATCCCTCAACCAATGATTCATTAGAGGATGAAAACGATGATTCAGATAGTGATCAAACAAAAACTCCCCTAGATGATGTTGCAAGTTCTCTAGATGTAAAGGTAGTAGATTATACTCAAAATGAAATGATTGTTACAGATGAGGATTTTACGAATGAAGTTGATTCTGAATATTTGAATATTATTAATAATTTTGAGTCTAATATTGATTCTGTCTTAGATTCATTTCAAAGTTCTATTAGTTATTCTTTTACAGATAATGATGAATTTTACCTGATTTACTTTGATACAAATGATAATCAAAAAAGAGTTTTAATTGATTATTCAAATGGCTTTAAAACTATAGCGACTTTCAAAGAAGGCTCTGTGTCGGACTGGGATTTGGTTTCGGGTGTAAATATTGCATTTGATAGACCTTTGACTGTTATAAATAAACAGGATAATCAGTTTTTACCATCAGTATCATTAAAAGAAGGTTTTAGATTATTTGAAAGTTTAGCAATGAAGATACAAAGTTTTTATCCTACTGACTGGTATTACTCAAGACAGGATGATGTGTATATATTCTCAAGTGATCCTAAAACATTTGAACCATCTATGTTGATAAGCTTAATGGATGATTCTTCAAGTAAAGAATATTTAAATCTGTCTTTAAACGAATATATTCAAGTATCTACTAATATATTTGTTAAAAAATTAAATGCTGGTTTTTTCAAGCTAGAATTTATTGATGATTCTACAGACACTAGCTATATTCTCGATAGTTTAAGAGATGTTTAAGATTTCTTTCTTGATTTTATAATTTAAGCACTCTATAATTTAGAGTGCTAATTTAATATTTATTACTTTTGTAAACAGAATGTATTTCACAGGTTTACAAATATTTATTATAATATATAGATAATTTAATCAATCATATGGAAGATAATTACTTTGAAAAATTTACCAAGGAGGCAAAAGATGCCCTTGTTATCGCCCAAGAAAAAGCAGAAGAATCTAATTTGAATTATGTTGGAACTGAACATATTTTATTAGGTATTCTGCATCAAGAAAATTCCCTTGGTGCAACTATTTTAAACAATTTTGGAGTTTCTATTTCAAATGTTGAGTTAGTTTTAAGATCTGTTGGAAGAAGTTCTAAGACTCAAAATGATTCAAGTAAACCAGCTGGTTTATATGGCTTTGCAAAACAAGTTATTGAAAATGCTGTTGGTTGTGCATCTAGATATAATCATAACTTTGTAGGAACTGAACATTTATTATTTGCTGTTGTATGCCAGGATAATACTGCTGCAACTGTTATACTCGAAAATATGAAAATCAATCCTAAGCATGTTCAATCTCAAATTGTAGAGTTTTTCCAGAAAGGTCTAGATAATAAGAATATGAATGGTCAAATGAACAATATGAATCCCGTTGAATTTTTTCTTAATGGTTTAAATGGAGTTTTAGCTTCATCTGATCAGCCAACTTTTAAAAAAGGTGATAAAAAATCAAAATCAAAAACGCCTACTTTAGATTACTTTACAGTTGATTTATGTGATCAAGTTAGAAAAGGTAAAGTGGATCCGATTATTGGTCGTGAGAAAGAAATTGAAAGACTAGTTTCTATTTTAAATCGTAAAACCAAAAATAATCCTGTTTTAATTGGTGAGCCTGGTGTTGGTAAAACAGCAATTGTAGAGGGTTTAGCGATGAGAATTGTTGACAATAAAGTCCCACAGCAAATGTTGGATAAAAGAATCCTTATTCTTCCAATGGGATCAGTGGTAGCTGGTACTAAATTTAGAGGTGAATTTGAAGAAAGAATTAAATTAATTATCGAAGAAGCTGCTTCTATGCCAAATATAATTCTTTTTATTGATGAATTGCATACATTGATTGGAGCCGGAAGTGCAGAAGGATCATTGGATGCTGCAAACATTCTTAAGCCAGCACTTTCTAGAGCTAAAATTCAAGTTATTGGAGCTACTACAACCAATGAATATAGGAAGGCGATTGAATCAGATCAAGCGTTAGAGAGAAGATTTCAAACAATTATGGTAGAAGAACCATCAATTGATCATGCAATTGAAATGTTAAATGGTATTCGAGAATCTTTTGAGGATCACCATAATCTTATGATAACCTCGGAAGCTATTGAATCTGCTGTTAAACTTTCATCGAGATACATCACAGAAAGATTTCTGCCAGATAAAGCTATTGATTTAATTGACGAAGCCTGCGCTCTAAAAAGAGTTACTACACCAGAACATAAAAGTGAAATCAAAGAACTTCAAACTAAGTTATCTAAATTAACTAAAAAGAAAGAGCAAGCTGTGTCTGCTCAAGATTATGAAAAAGCTAAAAAAATTAGAGATCAAGAACTTAAACTAAGTGCTGAAATTGATAAATTAAAAACTGTAAAGACACCAAGAAAGTTAAGAAAGAAAATTTCATCCGAAGATGTTGCTAAAATGGTTCACAAAATTACTGGTGTTCCAGTTTCTAAGTTAGTTTCTTCAGATCTTTCTAAACTCAAAAATCTTGAATCTATCCTTCATAAGCATATTATTGGACAAGAACATGCTGTTAAAGATATTTCAAAAGCTATTCGAAGATCACGTGCTGGAATATCTAGCAGTAAAAGACCAATTGGAAGCTTCTTATTTTTAGGTCCAACCGGAGTTGGTAAAACAGAACTTGTTAAAACATTAGCCTCTGAAATATATAATGATCCAAAGGCTTTGATTAAAATTGATATGTCCGAGTTTTCAGAAAAACATGCTGCATCAAGATTAACTGGTACTACAGCTGGATACGTTGGATACGAAGAAGGTGGTCAACTTACTGAAGCAGTTAGAAGAAAACCTTATAGTGTAGTTTTATTTGATGAAGTTGAAAAAGCTCATCCAGAGTTCTTTAATCTTTTACTTCAAATACTTGAAGATGGAGTTCTAACAGATGGTAAAGGTAAAAAAGTTGACTTCACTAATACTATTATTGTTATGACGTCTAACTTAGGAGCTTCTAAATTAACTTCTAAAGCTGGCCCAATTGGCTTTAGCCTTAGTGACTCTGAGGAAAAAGAACGTATAAAAGATTTTGAAAGTACAAAAGAAGAAATTATGTCTGACGTTAGAAAATTCTTTAAACCTGAATTTATAAACAGAATTGATAAAGTAATTGTTTTTGACCCGTTAAAACACGACGATGTTAAAGAAATCATAAAACTTTTAATTAACCAATTACAATTTAGAATGAATGACAGAAATATTAAAATTAAAGTTTCTGAAAAAGCAATTTCATTCCTTGCTGAAAAAGGATATGACCCTGAATATGGAGCTCGTCCTGCTCGAAGAATCTTGCAAGATAAGCTTGAGGATGAAATTACGGAATTAATTTTAGATAAAAAAGTTTCTACCGGACAAACCATTAATATCGGTTTTAAATCAGATAAATTGACTTTCAGTGTAAAATAACTTGATTTTTAATAAAGATTGATGTAAGTTTTGTGAGTAATATTGCTTAATTTCATCAATCTTTTTTAAGTATATTACCTTGTATTATTAACTAAAGGTTGAAAAATTCGCTTATGGCAGATAAAAATTTAATTTCAATGGACGACTTATTAGTTGATTCCCCTATTTTGAAATTCCCTAAACCTGGATCTATTGTTGAAGGTAAAGTTATTACTATTCGTAAAAACAGAGTTTTAGTTGACCTTGATGGTGTATCAACTGGTGTAATTGCTGGTAGAGAAGCTGTAGATTCAACTGGTACTGTTCAAACTTTAAATGCTGGTGACGACGTTTCGGCATTTGTATTAGAACCAGAAAACGATGAAGGTTTAATTGTACTTTCGTTAAGAAGAGCTTCACAACATAGAACTTGGAAAAGATTTGTTGAGGTTCATGACAATAAAGAGGTTATCGATGTTAAAATTACAGACGCTAACAAAGGTGGTTTACTTGTTGAAGTTGATGGTATTAAAGGTTTCTTACCTGTTTCACAACTTGCTCCAAAACACTACCCAAGAGTTAATGGTGCTGATTCAGCTAAAATTTTACAAAGACTTCAGTCTTTAATTGGTAAAACAATCTCTTGTAGAGTTATCAATGTAGATTTCGATACTAAAAAATTAGTACTTTCTGAGAAAGCAGCATTCTACGAACAAAGAAAACAAGCATTAGCTAAACTTAAAATCGGAGATATTATCGAAGGTGTTGTTTCTGGTGTTGTTAACTTTGGTCTATTTGTTACTTTCAATGGACTTGAAGGTCTTGTTCATATTTCTGAAATTGCATGGGGACACGTTGATGATCCATCAAATTTTGCTAAACTTGGAGATAAAATCAGAGTTAAAATTATTGGAATTGACGG
This sequence comes from bacterium, assembly GCA_002718715.1. GTDB lineage: Bacteria > Patescibacteriota > Gracilibacteria > UBA1369. The sequence goes on along the minus strand of PBFJ01000004.1, from coordinate 43,659 downwards.
AGAAAAAATCTCTCTTTCTCTTAAGAAAATGTCTGATAACCCATGGGAAGAAATTTCTAAACAATTACTTCCAGGTTCACAAGTTAAAGGTAAAATTACTAGAATCAATGAATTTGGAGCCTTTGTTGAGATTTCAGATGATATCAATGGTTTAATCCATGTTTCTGAACTTAATGACCCAAGAGTAACTGAATCTGACGATTATAATCTAGAAGTTGGAGCATCAATCCATTCAAACATTATAAATGTTGATGTTGATAACCACAGAATTAGTCTTTCTTTATTTGAACTATCCGAAGAACAATTAAAACATGCAAAAAAAGCACAAGATGCAGCTAAAGCTAGAAACAAAGCTAAAAAAGCAGAATCTAGAAAAGATGAGCCAAAGAAAGCTGAATCTTTTGACGATAAAAAGCAAGAAGTTGTAAAACAAGAAGAAAATTCATCAACTGAAAATCCTTTTGGTGATTTAAAACTTTCTAAAAAAGCTTTTGAAGTTTTAACTGGAGCTGGGATAAGTAATCTTACAGATTTACTTGCTAAGTCTGATGATGAATTATCTAAAATTGAAGGATTAACTGATGCTACTATTAGAAAAATTTCAAAATTAAGATAATTCCTTAAAATTTCTCATTTTAAAGCCCATTTATTGGGCTTTTTTTGTTGCTTATATTTGTATATTAGAATAGAATTGTGATGAAATTATTTAATCGATATAAATGGTAGTAAAATTAAAAGAATTAGCCGAGAATCTAAATAGTAGTATTGAAGAATTAACTGGACTTTTAAAGAAATTAGAATTTGATTACGATGAAGAAAAACTTGAAGTTGATGAAGATATTGCAGAGCTTTTAGAGGATGAAATTGGAACAACTAAATCTGATATTGAAAATATAGCAGAAAATATTGAAGGTAGCATGGATAGAGAAATCAAAAAAACTGCTAGGAAGAAAACTGCCGGTAAAACTAAGTTTGTTAAGAAAAACCACGGTAACTCTTCTTTAAAATCAGAGTCACTTGATGTTTCAGATAGTATTACAGTAAAAGAAATTTGTGAAAAAACTGGTGTTTCACCAGCAAAGCTGATCGGAGAATTAATGAAAAATGGTATTATTGCTAACATTAATCAATCTTTAGATATTGATACTGCTATGGTAATTCTTCCTGAGTTTGGAATTAAGGTTAATAGAGTTTCTAAAACTGGATCTACTGATGATTTGCTAAGTAGAGATGTTGATACATTGATAGGTGAAGAAGATGCTGAAAATTTATCTGAAAGACCTCCGATTATTACCATTATGGGTCATGTTGATCATGGGAAAACTAAACTACTTGATACAATTCGAAATACAAATGTAGTCGCTGGTGAATCAGGTGGTATTACTCAACACGTTGCGGCATATCAAATAACACATAACGAAAAGAAAATTACATTTATTGATACGCCAGGACACGAAGCTTTTACAGAAATGCGTGCTCGTGGTGCTAAACTTACAGATATTGCAATTTTAGTTGTAGCCGCAACTGAGGGAGTTAAGCCAACAACTATTGAAGCTATTAATCATGCTAAGGATGCTGGTGTTCCAATTATTGTTGCTATTAATAAAATGGATCTTCCTGAAGCAAATCCTGAAAAAGTTAAAACTGAATTAGTTGAATACGGTCTTCAAGCTGAAGATTGGGGTGGTGATACTATTATGGTACCTATTTCTGCTTTGAAGGGTGATGGGATAGATAAATTGTTAGATATGATTTTATTAGTATCTGAAGTTGAAAACTTAAAAGCTAACCCTAAAAGAGCTGCTATTGCTACAGCTGTAGAAACTCATCAAGAGCCAGGACTTGGACCTGTTGCTACTGTAATTGTAAATACTGGTACTTTGAGAATGGGAGATATTGTTGTGTTGGGGAATTCTTATGGAAAGGTTAAAGCTATGTTAGATGATAACGGTAATAGAGTTTCTGTTGCTCCCCCATCTTTCCCTGTATTGATTGCGGGTCTTTCTTCAACTCCTCTTGCTGGAGATGTTTTGCAAGTATGTAAAAATGATAAGGAAGCAAAAGATCGTGCAAATCAAATTTCAGAAATTAGAACAAATGAAAGATTAGCTTCTAAGGCTCCCCTTCTTGAAATTGTTACTAAAATTGCTAAGGGTGACTTAAAAGTATTAAAACTTATTGTAAAAACCGATACCAAAGGTAGTTTTGATGCAATTAAAGGCTCTTTGGAAAAAATTAAACATGAAGAAGTTATGGTAGATATCATTCACCATGCTGTTGGTGAGGTTTCTCAATCAGATGTGGCTATGGCTGCAGCTGGTCAATCGATTATTGTTGCTTTTCACACTAAAACAAGTTCCGATGTTTCTAAATTAGCTGAACAAAAAGGTGTTGAAATTCGTTCGTATGAAATTATCTATAAATTAATTGAAGATATTACTGCATTCTTGTCTGGTATGTTAGATCCTGAAGAAGTTGTTACTGAGTTAGGTAAAGCTGAACTAAGACAGATTTTCTTTTCTAAGAAAAATTCTTACATCCTTGGTTGTAAAATTACAAATGGTGTAATGAAAAAAGGTTCCACTCTTAGAGTTATTAGAGATGGTGAAACTGTTGGTGAAGCTAAGTTGGATTCACTTAGAAAAGGAGATGAAAATGTTCCTGAATTAAAGGCTGGGAACGAATGTGGACTTAAAGTTAATTTTAAAGATTCTTTCCATGAAGGTGATTTACTTGAAGCTTATGAAGTTTCATTTGTAGAGCGAAAATTAGAAGTTTAACATCCTTAATTACTATGTTTAAAGAAATAAAATTAAAATCATTTACTAATGAAAAAGGTAGTCTTTTACCTGTTGAATTTAAAGACATTATCCCTTTTGAGGTAAAACGTACTTATTTTTGTTATAATAATTCACCTATTCGTGGTTCACATTGTCATTTAAAAGAAGAGGAAGTCTTTGTTTTACTTCATGGGAAAGCAAAAGTTCGTCTTCATGATGGGAAAACTGAGACAATAATTGAACTTACTCCTTTTGAAAATGGAGTTTATGTTGCAAATATGATTTGGCATGAAATTATTGATATGAGTGAAGACTCTATTTTACTCGCATTTTCATCTACTAACTATAACCCAAATCGAGAGGATTATATTGAAGATTTCCAAATCTTTTTAGATAAGGTAAAATCTTAAAACCTGTTTGTTTAACCCCCTTTTTATGTTTAAGACAATTTTAATTACTGGTGCAGCCGGTTTTATTGGTTCCAATTTTGTTAAATATTATGCAGATAAATATCCTGAAACTGAAATTATTGTTGTAGATAAATTAACCTATGCAGGAAATTTAATTAGTATTCAAGATCTACTTGATTCAAATCGAATTAAATTCTATCAAATTGATATCGCAGATTTTAATGCCTTGAGTATTGTTTTCACGGAAAATAAAATTGATGCAGTTATTAATTTTGCTGCTGAAAGTCATGTTGATAATTCTATTGTTGATTCTTCTGTTTTTATACAGTCCAATATTGTTGGAACTCATAATTTACTGGTCTTATCCCATACCCATGGTATTGATAGATACCATCAAGTATCCACAGATGAAGTTTATGGTGATCTAGGTCTTGGATCCACAGATTTAATGACTGAGAATACTCCTTTAACTCCAAATTGTCCGTATGCAGCAACTAAAACTTCTGCAGATTTGTTAGTTAGATCATTTCATGAAACCTATGGTTTAAATGCAACAATTTCTAGATGTTCTAACAATTATGGTCCTTATCAGTATCCTGAAAAACTAATTCCACTCTTCTTTTCGCTTGCTAATCAAGAAAAAAAATTACCAATTTATGGAGATGGAATTTACATTAGAGACTGGTTACATGTTAGCGATCATGTTTCTGCTTTAGATATTATCTTAAATAAAGCTGAGGCGGGATCAGTGTACAATATTGGTGGAAATTTTGAGAGAACGACTCTTGAAATAGCTCAGCTTATATTAGATTATCTTGGAAAAGATAGTGCTTTAATTGAATACGTAGAAAACAGAAAAGCTCATGACAGAAGATATGCTATTGATAGTACAAAGATTAAGAATGAATTAGGTTGGGAGCCCCGTGTAGCTTTTAAAGATGGCATACTTAAAACTTTTGATTGGTATAACTCAAACCAAGATTGGGTTAATCATGTACTAAATAATTAATTTCAAATGAAATATTCTAAATTTTTCGGTAAAACTTTTTCTTCTTTAAGTAGTGAAATTGTTATTCCTTCTCATAAACTTCTTCTAAAGGCAGGTTATATTGCTGAATCTGTAGCTGGGAGATATTATATGTTGCCTTTAGGTATGAAGGTTCAGAATAAAATGGTTAGCATTATTCGAAATAAAATGGATCAATCTGGTGCAATGGAAATGATCACTCCTGTTTTACACCCTTTAGAGCTATGGTCTGAGTCTGGAAGGGATTCTGCAACTGGTTTCGAACTTACTACTATAACTGACCGTAGAGGAGCTGTTTTTGCTCTTGGTGGAACAGCTGAAGAAATGTTTGTTGATATTGTTAGAAGATATAATATTTCCTATAAAGATCTACCTTTTAACATTTATCAGTTCAGTACAAAATTTAGAGACGAAACTCGTGCCAGAGGTGGACTTTTAAGAGTTCGTGAGTTTCTAATGAAAGATGCTTATGCTTTTACTGAAAATGAAGAGCAGTTTACAAAATTGTATCAAGAAATGACTGAAGTTTATTTCGACATATATAGCTCCTTTGGATTAAAGGCAAAAGCAGTTCCTGCTCATAACGGTTTTATAGGTGGTGATTATTGTCATGAATTTGTTGTGGATTCCCAAATTGGAGAAACTAAGTATTTAACAACAGAATCTTCGAATTATATTGCTCATGAAGATGTTGCAAAAATTTTAATAGAAGATATTAACTCGAATGATGAATTATTAGAAATTCAAGAAGTTGAAGCTGATAGAGCTAAAACTATAATAGCTGGTTCAGAATTTCATAATTTACCAATTAATCTACAGATTAAAAATGTTGTGTTTAAATCAACTACTTTAGGCTTAGTTTTAGCTGTAATCCGTGGTGATTTAGATGTTAATGTTACAAAGCTTGAGCAAGATATCTTAGGATTAGTTGAGGGTGATATTGAGCCACTTGAGGATTCAGAAGTTATTGATTTATTAGGATCATATCCTGGATTTATATCCCCTGTTGGAATAAAGGAATGTGCAGACTCTAAAGGTCAAAAGGTTACTATTGTTGGAGATTCCTCTTTAAGAACAATTAAAAATGCATATACTGGTTCTAATAAAAAGAAGGTTGATTTATTAAATGTGAATATCGATAGAGATTATACGTTGGATTACGAAGGAGATATTTCTCTTGCTGTTGAAGGTTTGAAAGCCCAAAATGGAGATGTTTTAAAAGTTAATAAAGGTATTGAAGTTGGAAATATTTTTCAAAATGCACTACATTATACATCTAAAATGAAAGGAGCAGATTTTACAAACTCCGAGGGTAAATTAGCGCCTCTTTATATGGGATGTTTTGGAATTGGAATAGGAAGAACTCTTGCGGCTGTTGTTGAGGTTCACAATGATGATAATGGTATAATCTGGCCAAAAAATATTGCTCCTTATCAAATTCATTTAGTTAATATTGGTGAAGATGAATTTGCCGAAAGTTTATATAATGAATTGTTAGATGCAGGTTATGAAGTTTTATGGGATGATAGAGATGTTAGACCTGGAGTTAAATTTACCGATTGTGATCTGATTGGAAATCCATTGCGAGTAGTTGTTTCTTCTAGATTAAAGGAAAGTAATCACTTTGAACTTAAATTCAGAAATTCATCTGATGTAGAAATTCTATCAAAGAAAGAATTGTTAAGTAAAATTCAAGATTTTTATGCAAACTAAAGTTTTAATTTTAGGATCGACTGGTCTACTAGGCTCAGCTTTTAAACATGTTTCTAAAAATTATAATTTAGACTTCATGTTTCCTTTGAGAGATGAGTTGGATTTACTAAATCCATTGGAGTTAGAAAAATATATTAAATCTCACAAGCCTGATTTTGTTATTAACTGTGCTGGTCAAAATGCTGTTAAGGCTATTGAAAATGATCTTGAAGCTTTTGAATTAGCATTAAAATTAAACGCTTATTTACCTTTTGAGTTATCTAAATTATCTAAACAATACAATTTTAGGTTGATTACATTTTCTTCAGATTATGTATTCGATGGTCAAAAAAAATCCTATAGAGAATCAGATCTTCGAAATCCAATTAATAGATATGGTTTGACTAAATCTCTTGGAGAACAGTTAGCTATATCTTTGGATTCAAAGGTTAGTATATTTAGAACTGCTTGGCTTTTTGGGCCATTTAAACAAAACTTTGTTTCCTTTATGGTAAGTAAAGCTATGGAAAATCAAGAAATAAAAGTTGTGGATGATCAATATGGATCTCCGACTTTTACAATTGATATTGCTGAATATATACTTGATAATATCGAAAGTCATGAAAATGGAGTCTTTCATTTGGTAAATGATTCTTGCGTATCTTGGTATGATCTAACTAAACTATCATTTATGATTCTTAATTTATCAAATAAAGTACAAAGAGTGTCAAGTGAAGACTTTAAATCTAGCGTTAATAGACCTTTAAATTCCTGTTTAAATAGCTATAATATTACAAAGCTAAGACCGCTAGAATTGGCTTTGAAAGAATATTTAACAAATTATGAATTATGAAAGGAATTATACCCTGTGGAGGAAGAGGAACAAGATTACAACCATTGACTCATGCTCTACCGAAAAGTATCCTTCCAATTCATAACTTACCAATGATTCTTTACCCAATCAAAACTTTAATTGCTGCTGGTGTTACGGATATTGTTTTAGTTGCAAATACAGAGCATTTTTCACATTTCACAAAGTTACTAGGAAATGGAAGAAAGTTTGGTTGTAATTTAACCTATGTTATTCAAGAAGAACCACTTGGTATCGCTCATGCTATGAATGAGTGTCGTCATATTTGTGAAGGCCATGATGTTGCTGTGATTTTAGGTGATAATTTATTTTTTGATAATTTTGAGGATTCAGTTAATAATTTTAAATCAGGATCAGTGATTCATACTGTAGAAGTAAAGGACCCTGAAAGATTTGGAGTAGCAGAGCTTGATGATAATATGAATGTCTTATCTGTTGAAGAAAAACCTAATTCTCCAAAGAGTAATAATGCTATTACTGGTTTTTACTTATTTGATAAAACTGTTTTTGAAAAAATTGAAAATTTAGAACCTTCTGACCGTGGTGAATATGAGGTAACTGATATTATTAAAAAATATTTAAATGAAAATGCATTAAAAGCTTTTAAGCTTGATCATATCTGGGCTGACACAGGCACTATTAGCTCTTTGAGCGATGCTTCAAATACTGTTAGCGATTATTTAAAAGAAAATAATATTAACTATTTATATGAAAAATCTCGTCTTATCCGGCCATCTAGCGTATGATCGGATAGTTAAAGTTGATTCAAACTTTAAAGACTTATCAAAAACACAATCTCCTTTTGATTTTTCCTTACTTGGACAATCTCAAGAAGTAACATTTGGTGGCTGCGTCGGAAATATTGCTTACGGACTGCATAAATCAAATATAAAATTTCAAATTTTATCATTATTAGGCTCCTTAGATGGTCAAGGTTATCTTGATCATTTTTTTAAACTTGGAATTGATACATCTTTGATTTCTATAGTTGAAAACTCCTTAACTTCTACTGCTTATATGTTTTCAGATAAAGAGTCGAATCAAATGATTTTTTTTGTTCCAATGCCAATTTATTCCACTCCTAGTATTCAACTTCCTTTCCCTAATCCGAAAAATTTAGACTTTATGTTTATTTCTGCAGATGTCGTAAATATTATGAATGCTAATGCTGAATTTTGTCGTTCAAATAATATTCCTTTTGCATTTGATCCAGGACAGCAACTCAATAATTATATATCTATTCCTGAAAACTTTTTAGAAGCAGTACTCGGTGCTGATTTATTGTTTTTAAATGAACTTGAGTATAACTTTGTAATTAACACGTTGAATGTTTCGCACACTAAGTTGTTATCCTTGGTTGATTATTTAATTGTTACGCAATCATGTAAGCCAGTTTTGGTTTATAGTATTACACATGATAAATTTATGAGCATTGAGGTTGATTGTTTTGATGATCCGGTGGATACAACTGGAGCTGGAGATGCCTTTCGAGCTGGGTTTATTGATTTTTATTTAAACGACCATCCTATAGTTGATTGTGTAAAAAATGGAAATATGTTAGCATCTAAGTCAGTAATGTATAAACACCCTCAAGGTTATGAATTCTAATTCTAAATTTGTTTTTGGTATTGATGAGGTAGGTCGCGGTTGTGTTGCAGGTCCCTTAGTTGTGTGTGCTTGCTTGGATTCAAAGTCTTTATTGGATTACGAAATATTAAACGACTCAAAAAAAATTACTCCTAAAAAAAGAGAGGTCTTAGCCTCGCAATTGATTAAAAATGAAACTTTTTTTATTGCAGTTTGTCCTTCTAAAACGATTGATTCGATTAAAATGGCTGCTAGTTTAAAGCTAACTTTTTGGAATCTAGCCTCTAATGTTCGTATGAAATTTAAAGATGCTTTTTTATTGATTGATGGTAATTTAGATTTTGGTATCCAAAACTGTGAAACTGTAATTAAGGGAGACACTAAACATAAGTCAATTATGGCTGCTTCAGTTATTGCAAAGGTTTATAGAGATAAGATGATGTCTAATGAAGCTAGTAGATTTTCAAATTTTGATTTTAGGTCTCATAAAGGTTATTTAACTAAAAAACACATTCAAGAAATTAAAGAATCAAAAATTACTTACCTGCACAGGGAATCTTTTTTAAGTAATTATTTATGAGTAAATTTGATGTGTTAATCGTGGGAAATTATAATGTGGGAAATTTTGGAGATGATTTATTACTGCAGTCTTGCTTAGAGAATTTAAAAGGAAAATCAATAAAAGTTTTGTCCCCTACTAATTCAGATTTTTTAACTTTTCCAGCTGGCCTGAGATCTGCATTTAATATGCGAAGATTTATAGACCCTTTTAGGGCTATTAATCATTGCTCTACTGTCTTATTTGGAGGAGGTGGATTGTTTAATTCCGATAGATTTTACTCATTTGTTATTTGGATGCCTATTTTATTACTTGCTTTGCTATTTAGAAAAAAGGTTTATTTGTTTGGTCATTCTTTCTCTTCTAAACCAGGACCTGTATTTTCTTTTATTCTTAAACAAGTTGATTTTATTACAGTAAGAGATTGTCGATCTTATGATTATTTATATTCAGCTGGAATTAGAAATTTAAAGTTAGCAAAAGATCTGGCTTTAGAATTGGAATTTCCCGTGATAAAATCTTTAAAACCTAAATATTTACTTATAAATTACAGAACTTATAAGAATATAGGTTTAGAAAAAATTAAAAATATTGATAATTTACTAAGCTTAAAAGCAAATCAATTAGGTTTGAAAAAATTATACTGTGCTTTTGACTCCAATCTTGATGCTCAGCTTTTTAAGGAATTAAATCAAGAATTTATTTTAGCTTCGGATCTAGGGAATTATCTTTCAGAAATAAAATATTTTGCTTGTATGCGTTTGCATGCTTGTTTGTATATGTTGAAGCATGATATTCCTGGTGTTGCGTTGTCTTATGCTTCTAAAGTTAAGGGCTTGCTTAATTCTTATGCATTTAAAAATGTGCTAGATTTGCAGTTGGATTCTAAAGTTAATCTTGAGGATATTATTTTTAAGGATGAAAATATAAATTTTTCTGAAATTTCATCCAATCCATGGGAAATAGTAGAATAAAAAAAAGCTCTATTTAAAGAGCTTTTAATTTATTTTTGAATAAAGATTTATTTTTCTTCTTCTTTTTCAGTAGCTTTTGCTTCTTCAGTTGGAGCTTCACTTGCTTTTTCTTCAGAAGTTTCTTCTGTACTTGCAGCTTTTGCTTCTTCAGCTGGAGCTTCTTCTTTAGCTAAGTGAGTTTCTGGAAGATCTTTATAAATAGATTCTATATCGTTAATTTGATTTAGAGCTTCAAAATCGTCAGATACACCTTTAAGACGAGCTGACTTACCAGTTCTTTCTCTCATGTAGTATAATTTTGCTCTTCTGATTTTGTTTTGTCTTATAATTTCAACTTTCTCGATGTTATCTGAGTGTACTGGGAAGATTTTTTCTACACCAACACCAGAAACAATGTTTCTAACTGTAAAGGTTTGGTTTATTCCTTTTTCACCTTTCATTTTTATAACTAAGCCTTGGAAAACTTGAGTTCTAGTCTTTTCCCCTTCTTTAATTTTTTGGTAAACTTTAACTAATTGACCTACTTTAATTTGAGGAACAGCTTTTAGGTTGCTTTTAGAAACTGAGTTAATTAATGCTTGATTCATTTTTTATAACTTAGGATTAGTGCAATTATAACTAATTAAATCAAAATTACAAGTCAATTTTTGAGATAATTTCAAGTTTATCAGGAATTTCTTCGATTTGCGATAAAAATTTATCATTTACTGATTTTCTATACCTATAATCATCGAATGTAAGAACCGCAATTTTGGCTGGAACTTCAATTAAACTATCAATAGCATTGATTACATTGTTGGAGTCCAAATCACTTACAACTAAGATATCAACCGGATCTTCTCTTTGTATAAAAGTTCCAATTAAGGTTACTTTTTCAATTTCTTTGATCTTATTAAGTTGAGTGTAGAGTTTAATTACATCTGGATTAGTTTTACATACAAAACCTTTAAGCTCGTTTAATAACAAAAACTTTTTGTTAATACTGTAATATTTTTTTCGATTTTTTTCACGGCAGGTCAGGAAATTAATTGATTTTAGGTTTTCTAGCTCTCTTCGTATTGCATTAATTTGCTGGTCTAAATTTCTGGTTAATTCTCTTATGTAAAATTCTGATTCGGTGTTTTCAATAAAAGTTCGTATTAGATCTATTCGGACTTTAGAAGTTAATAGATTTTTTAACATGTATACATATTTTATTCGTAACTCTATAATATGAATATTTTAATATAATTGCAACTGCATTTTGGCAGTTTGACAAATTTATTTAATTAAAAAACCTAGACTGAATTGCCTAGGTTTGTTTTTCAAAAAAGATGTTTTAATTACATGAATTTTGCTAATAACGCGTCTAATTTCATTTGGTTTCTTAAGACCTCTTTTGCTTGTGGGTTTGAGTTATAATACTCTTTAACTTGATCTTGGATTTCTTTTGGAGCTTCCTTTGATTTTTTAGCTATTTCTGCCTCTAAATCTTTGTCAACAACTTCAATTTTATGCTCATCCATTAAAGTCTGAATTATTGCTCTTAGCTGTACTCTTTCGCTAGCTTGTTTTGTTACAAATTCTTCAAATGATTTACCTTCTTTAGAAGCTAAGATTTCTTTATAGTTATCAAATGGCATTTGCATTCTTTGAGCATTTTGTTCTAGCTCTCTTGAGAATTGGTTTTCCTCGTCTTTAATCATTAAATCTGAAACTGTTACCTTAGCTTTTTCAAGAAATTTCGTGTAAAGTTCTTCTTCGGCTTTGGTTTTTGATTGTTGAGAATTTCTTTCTTGAATTCTATTTTCTAGATCTTTTAAGAAGTCTTCTTTTGATTGTTTTTTATGAGAAACTTTTTCAATTAATTCTTCATTTAACTCTGGAAGAGTTGTTTCGTTTACTTTAAGAACTTCTACTTTAAAAGTTACTTTTTTTCCTTTTAGATCTTCTGCGTGGTAATCTTTTGGAAATTCTAAATCTAAGTCTTTCTTATCACCTTTTTTAGCTCCAACTAGACCTTCTTCGAATCCAGGAATAAAGCTGTTAGATCCAAGTTTTAATGGGTAGTTTTCACCTTTTGTATTGTTGATAGCTTTACCTTTTTCGTCGAATCCTTCAAAATTGATAACGACTTCATCTTTATTTTTTGATTTTCTTTCAACTTCTTTTACTTCAGCAAATCGAAGAAGCATGTTTTCAAGTTCTAAATCTAAGTCTTTTTTAGCTACTTTCTTTTCATCTTTTTTAACTTTAATTTTGTCTAAGCCTTTAGTATCAACTTCTGGTTTTGAAGCTGTAGTAAATTGGATTATCATTTTTTCTTTATCTAGAATGTCTACTTTTGGTGAAGAAATTGGAATAATTTTTTCTTCTTCTAAAGCTTTTTGGTAAATGTTTGATAATTTTAAATCAAGCATTACATCAATTAAGACGTCCTTACCATAATTTTCTTCGATAATGTTTCTTGGAACATGTCCTTTTCTGAAACCTTTAATTTGTACGTTTTTTGCGAACTCTTTGGCAGCGTGATCAAGATAGCTTTCGATTTCTTTATCATCTAGAGTTACTTTTAATTCAATTTCAGCCTTGGCTGTTAAATTTTTTTCAATCTTCATTTTTTGATTGTTAAATTTTAAAAAAAATATAGCTTTTTTTCTTGTCAAATGCAACTTTTAACACTTAATACTTGAAAATTTTGGTATAATGTGTTAGAATTAGTGATAATTTAAATATATTAAATATGGACAGAAAATTCACAAGAGCTAAAGGAGGTTCTAGCTCGGTAAACTCAGGAAGTGGAATGTATGGAAATACTAAATCTTATGCGGATATTAATAGTATCTCTAAGGATCTTGCTCAAAATGAAAAAGTTCAATCTGCTGCTGAATATTCTAAAGCTATAAGTTTACTTGATAAAACGTTAACATTAGGGCTTGGGATTAATCGTCCTAATAAAGTAAGGCAATTGAATGATGCTACGTGGTCTTCTGTTAATGATGGTTTTCATAGAGCATTGAAATTGCTGCATAAAGATTCGGTTGGGCATATGAAAACTGCATATGGTTTTAATGAGGTTGAATATGACACTGAAATCCTACCAAATTATCATTTGATTTTTTCAGCCTTTGAAACTTTTGAAGATTCAAAGGATACTTTTGATGCACAGGCATATAAATCAACTTTTGAATCATTAATTAATTTACTTCAATCTTCATATCGAATGAATGGGAACAAAGTTTTGTTTGATGCTTTGAATTTTCTTCGTGATAGCTTTTCAAATGGATTAATATCTTTTTATGAAAAGGAAGGATTATCTAATCCTGTTAACATTGCTAATTTCTTTAGGGATAATGGTTGTTTAACATTTATTAACGACCTTTTACCTGATTCTGTTGATGTAGATCCTAGTAACCCAGAGCATAATACTTTGCTACTTGTTGCCTTTGATTTATATTTGTTAGATGCATCTACTTATTCTACAAATCCAAGTGATTTTAATATTGCTTTGCAGGATGCATTTAGTAGATTTGGTAGTATATATGTTCCTGTAGATTCCCCTGAAGGTATAGTTAGAGAGAAATTCGATCATTTTTCTTCAGTTATTGATAATTCTTTCCATGATGATAAAAATCTTGAAGATTCATTTGATATTTTAGATAGCGCAACTTTTGAGCTAAATAATTTAGAGATGATAGGATCACATATTGAACCAGGTATCTCTGGAACTACTGTTGATAAATTGAATGATAAGTATAAAACAGTTCTTGAAGAAGTGTCTGATGCCGCTTCAGGTTTCAATAAATTAAAACTTTCAATTACTCGGCTTGTAGATACTATGAACTCTTCTTTGACGTTGAGTCCTCCAATTGATATTAATGAATTTATTGATCCAATACCTAAAAGAGTAGATTTTAAGGATGTCAAAAACGCTACTAAGCACATTGAATATCCTAATTTCAAGTTTAGAAACGTTTCAGAATTTAGAGATATCATTAAAAATATTTCGATTCCAAGCAGTGCTCCTGCACCTTCCTCTAGATTTGAAAGTTTGGATGCAATGACTATGTCGATTTCTATGTTATGTACTGAAACTGAATTTACATATGCGGGTATTAATAATCCAAGTCAAAAGTCTTTAGATTTGGTTACCTCTAGTAGAATTGTAAATCGTAATCTTAAGACTAAGCTTAGAGCTGCTACAGAAAGTTATGGAGATTTATCTCAAAAATTACAAAATGTAGATATGCCTTTAAAAACTCTTACTTTTGAGGAGTCTCTAACTTTTGCTATTCAAGATGTTTTAAAGCATCATCCTGATATAGATGCAAATGTTTTACGTGAGGCTTGTCAAGCTCATGATGTTCAGCATTTTGATAGATTAATTACTAAATCTAAGAGAATGTTAAATCCTGAAGCAATTGCTAGATTAGTTTCAACATTACAAGTTATTTACTCTGGAGATTTTAAATCCTTAGATGAAAATGGTAAAGAATGTATTTTGGCTATTAGTAAAACTGGGTTTTCAAGACTTCAAAGACAAATTGATATTTACAGCAAAGGATTTGCTAATTATAAATCTGTTTTAGCTTTATCAAAAATTGATTCATCTGCAATGTCTGCCTCGGAACGTATAAAATTTTTACTAAACAAGGCACAAGAGGCAACTTCTCATTTAGATCATACAGCTTCTATAATTTCTCAGGGTACTTCATTCTCAGATTCATTGTTTCAAATGGCACAGTCTAATCGTAACTACACTGATTATTTAATACGATCAGGTATACCTTTTAGCGAGTATGAGAAACTTCAAAGAAAATCAGGATATAGACTAGGATCTTTTGGTAACTACTCAAAAGTAGGTTATAGAACTAGAAGATTTACGAGAGGAACTACTAACATTGTTAAGGGTACTGCAAAGGGGGCATATAATTATATACTTAAGCCGTTTGCAAGAGCTACTTTAGGTACAATTGACTTCCTTTCAGGAAATAATATTTCTCATTATGGTGGTAGAGCCTTGAATTATATAATTGGAAAGAAAAAATAATAAAGAACTATGGATAATAAAAAACACTACAATTTTAATAATATCGTTTTAAATTTAGATCAAGCTTTTGAAGAATTTTTACTTAGACTAGATAAAGAAGTTGGATTTTATAATCTTGCGGATGATGAACAAGATTTTTTAAGAAAAGAATTTTACGATATGTTCACGCAAGCAATTATGAATGCTACTGCCTTTGCTTTAAATAAACAAGATATGATCGATGCTCAAAATGAAATCGCTTTTAGCCCATATACTAACCCTTTGGATGTATACCTTGGTTTTGCTGCAAATAACCCAAGAATAGATGAAATAATAACAATTGAACTTGATACATTGTTAGAGTCTATTTTGGCAATTTACAGAAAAATCTAAAACAAAGAAATAAAAATCAATTTAAAAAATATTTAACCCTTACCCCCCATGAAACCAATTCCCTACCGAGATAATCTTTTGTACAATCAAAACTTTTTAAATGAAAATCGTTTATGTGCACTAAGAAATCATGTAACAAGTGCTGCTTTAGAAAACTCTGATGGAGTTCAACCGTATATGAATATAGTTAGACTTACCAGAACCTTTGAAATTAAAGGGCAAGCTGTATCCGCTCTTGATTTTATTACCAAAAATACCATGGATCCAAGCTACACTGAAGCTAGTCCATCTGGAACTTTAAATTTTGGAAATGGTAATATAACGTACGTGGCATTACAGGCAGAGTTTTCTGCGCTCTTTGAAGGTGTAAGATTACCTCCTTTAGCGCAGTTAATAAAGGATTGGAAAAATACCTATAACAATGCTCAGGAAAGAAGAAACTTAGAGCTTTCTTTTCTTAAACCTACGAATATAGAAAATGTTGCTTATAAATTTCGAGAAGTTTTTGCATATAACAACGCTCCTTTATGGACTTACATTCAAAATTCAAGTGGTTCAGTTAGAACTAGATCATTTATGACTGATCCAAATTTGGCTAAATATATGCTGGATTCATTGATGCAATGTCAACCGGACTCGCTACTGCTTAGTATTTTAACTTCAATTAAAGATGAGTTGGACCGTAACGATAATGAAACACAGACTCAAAAAGAAAAAAGGCAAGAAGCTTGCTCTACTCTGAGTAAGGTATGTGATGCTCTACAAAAGTATTATAATGATTCAAATCAACAAGCTAATTTATCCGCAAGTTTTGGAGAAATAGCAAATGCTGATTCTGGTATGGGTTTTTTACCATCAGCTTCGGGTATTTCTAATGATGTTTTAAGGAATTTTGGTAGACTTTCTGGAGGTGAAAAGGCTATTTCTTTGATAGGAGCTTTAGTTTTAGGTAGAGCTATCGGACATAACTTTCCTCGAGTTAATGCCGCAATTAAAACTTCAATTGTAGCCGCCTTAGGTGCTCCAATGTTGGCTCATTTAGGAACAAAGTTCATGTATGGAAGAAGTTACATGGAAGTTAGAAAAATTAAAGCCTTACTAGGAGGAAGTAATACTAAAAAACCACAACAGGTTATCGCTAGGATTTGTGGGTTTTCTTTAGAAGAAGCTAAGACTCCTGGTGTTGTAAATTCTATGGAAAGTTTTATTGATTCAATGGTTGGAAATGAAGTATTTGCATCGCTTCCTTTTAGGGATGTAATTATGACATTTGCTCCTCAAGAATCCCCTACTACAGATTTGATTCCAGCATCTTCCTCATCAGCAGTGCTGGGTGCATTGACTGCTTATCCTAAAATAAAAGCATCTTTAGAGTTAGTTATCCCACAACTTGTAAATAAATATGAAAACAATAAATTAAATCCATATGAAAAAGCAAAATTTCATATTGCACTTTCTTCAAGTCGAACCTGGGTTGAAGGTATGCACTTTTTAATGAGTAACTCTGCCGAACTAGAATCTTATTATGACCAAGATCCACTAGAATCAAAAGTAATGCAACAATCCGAAATCAGGCATACTTCAAATCTTGAGGCAATGGATGATGGTTTAAAGAGAGGTTATCTAGATGAAGAAATACAAGCTACATCACCTGATGAACAAAAAGAACACATTAGTCATGATGTAGGGTCAAGTATTGAAGATTATGTTGCAGGTCACTATTATGCTCCTTTTTTAAGAGAGTCAACAACTATAACACATAATACGAGCAATCTGACTATTCCTTCATTTGATTATAGTTCAGACGCTTTTAACCATTATGCATCTTTTTCAGTGGAAAATTTTCCTACTACAAATAGAGCTGCAATTTTAAAAGCGTATTTAGATGCTATTAAGAATAAAATACAAACTGCTTCAACCGTTCCTGGACAACCCGATACAATGAAATTGATTTTTTCGGGTCCTGGTACAACTGGGGATTCTTATCATTTTGCTATAACTTGGAGGAAAAAACCAGCTCCAGCTGCAGGTAAACCTGACTGGTTTAAAACCTGGAGGTCCCAATTGATATCATTAGATACAGCAACTTATGGAACTCCTACACTTAATTTGTATACTGAATTCTTCAGATCACATGATATTCAAGAAAGTAGTATTTTAGATGCAATTAAAGATCCAAATTCATTGACTGTTACAAAAATCAACGAGTGGCTTCCTGANGGNNCNAAGCTNNCTNNAANTACAGACATTTCTTTTATAAAAACTGCTTTAAGTGGAATCAATTCTTTTTTTCCAAAGACAATGAATTTTATTTCTTTCCTATTATCAAAAAAACCAAAAGAAGCTATTGCCATCCTAAATTCAAGAGGTACTGCCTTATCAAAAGTCTCTAGATTACTAGTATTGTTAAGATCTCCTATAGAAAATGATACATCTGTAAAAACTGAGCACGAAAGACGACTTGAGATTCTAAATTATTATTTAGATAAAACAAAAGAGCACGTACAATCTTTAAACTTGAATGATACTGCTTTAGATAGAGCTAATGTTTGGGCTGAAAGCTTTGCTTTGGGATTTGCCTGTAGAGAAATAAATGGAGGATCAAGGTATGATAAACGAAAATTCGCTACCTTTTATAATAGAACTGTAACTGCTGTTTATTTTAACCGTCAGACTATTAATTAATTTATTTTTTTTGTATAATAGTTGTAAGGAATTTAAGGTTTCTCTTTGAATCTCCTTACAGCCCTTGCTCTCCTTATATATCCTTTGCTCAAGTTAGCAGGACATTTCTACGGAGAGCTTTTTTTGTTGCTGATTTATATAGTTTTTCTTTCTGTATTTTTTATATTTTCTGTATTTTCTTTAGCTTTGTAAATGCAAAGATTTAAATTAAAATAGCTTGCTTTTTAGGGCAAGTTTGTTTAAAATTAATTTACTTTTATGGTGATTGTAGCTCAGTTGGTTAGAGCACCGGGTTGTGGTCCCGGGGGCCGTGGGTTCGAGCCCCATCAGTCACCCCACTTTTTATATTAAAATATATTAAAATCCAATCGATTTACCGCATTGGCATTTTGTTTTTTGGTTTGGGTTTTCTATTCTTAGTCCTGAATCTATTAAATCTTGTTTAAAATACAATTTTGCACCTTTAGATTTTTCATAGGTGTAATAATCTAAACTGATTTTTAGATCTTGGATTTCAAAGATTTGATTGTTTGGATTTGCGTTTTCTACAAAATTTAATTGATATTCAAATCCGCTACAGCCTGAGGCTTGGAGTTTTATTTCAAAGATTTTTTTATCTTTGTTGGATTGAATAATTGCGTTGAAAGCGGATTTGTGAATTTCAAAGTCGCCTATTAAAAATGATTCATTGCTTTCTTGGATTTTTAATTCTTTTAAGAGTTTACTTTGATCTTTTAAACTTTCTTGAAATTGTAAATCTGAAATTTGATTTAATCTTTGCATTATTTCATCAATAGTTTGATCGCTATAATCATGAGACTTTAATCCATCAATTAATCTTTCAGTGGATGAAGCTGAGCAGCCAACGCAATCTAGGTCGTATTCCATGAAAACCTCGACTGAGTCAGGAAACTCCTCTAGGATTCGAGATATACGCCAGTATTTAGTGATTTTTGTTGCTTTTGCTTCCATCTGGGTGTTTTAGTTAAAAAGAATTTTTTCAAGTTCGCTATCCATGTATAAAGATTTTACAATATCAGCTCCGCCAATTAATTCTCCATCAACGTAAAGCTGAGGAAAAGTTGGCCATGATGAATATTCTTTAAGATCTTTACGGATATCGGGTCTAGTTAAAACATTAACCGAATAAAAATCAGCGTCTAATTCATTTAGTATTTCAACAACTTGCATTGAAAACCCACATTCAGGTTGGTTTTTTTCGCCTTTCATAAATAAAACGACTTTGTTGGTTTTGATTAAATTTTCAATTTCTTGGAAAGAATTCATATTATTTTTTTATAGTGATTGAAATAGCATGAATTAAATTTTGATCTAATTCATCTTTAAATATGTTTAATACGCTTCTGTGCGCTTTAATTAAGGGCATTTGACTAAGTATAGAGGATGTAATGTAAAATTCTAAATGTTTAAAAGCTTTATCGCGACTTTTGATTTCCACAACTGCATCTTTATCTAAATTTTCTTGGAGTTTATTTACAATATATTCCTGATTAACTATTTGGGTCATCTTCAAAATTTATATCTTCTTTTGGAATATTTTGAGCTTCTAACTCGAATTGATTATCTTTGAATTTTACCAGTCTATCAATTATATTTTCTGAAAATAAATTAATGAAATTAATCACATTTTGTGGATTAAAATCAACATTTTCTCTTTGGAAATATTCTTGATTAGAATAGGCTAATAGCTCGATTAAAGGTTTTTTAAGAGTGTCTTTAGTGTATGGGTCTAAAACCTTTGTAAAGTTAAACTTAGGATCCTCAAAAATGATTGAATCAAAGTTAGATAACCATTCGTTAAGGTTTAATTTAACCTTTAGATTCATGTCTTGATTTTGGATTTGCGGTAATAGTGTTTTATTTTGATCGAAATTGGATTCGTTCTCATCCTTAATTAAATTCATTCCAAGATACTCTTGGATTGAATCAAAAATTATCGCTACAGATGCCAGGATGATCTTTGAAGGTACGTTATAGCTTAAAGCTTGAACTAGAAGTCTAGAAAGCTCGTGGTTGTATCCTAAGTGATCAATTACTTGTATCACAATATCATACAAAGCTCCTTCATTTTGTTTTTGCTTTGCTTCTTTTGATTTATCTTTTTTAGCTTGTTTAGCGTTTTCACGTGCTTTTTCTTGGGCACGTTCGAGAGCCGACGGATCTATCCCCTCGGCACCTTCTTGAACGCTATCTACTTCGAAGTTTTCCATTTATTTATTAGATTACTTCTACAAATGTTCTAAGGTATTTTCTACCATCGAATCTTTGTACCTTTTTTTCATAGAAATGTACCATTCCGTCTGACAATGCATAGATTGTGAAGTCTTTACCTTGAGCAACGTTTTTACCCAATCTGTATTTACTTCCTTTTTGACGAATGATAATGTTGCCAGCTAGGCAAGGTTGGTTACCATAGATTTTGACACCACGCCGCTTGGCGTTGGAGTCTCGACCGTTTTTACTCGAACCACCTGATTTCTTAGTTGCCATGGATTACATTGAATTACATGTAAGCCAATTATAGATTATGTGTTTTAATTTTTCAAGAGAATTTGCTATTATTATAAAAAAATGTTTTTACGATTTATTTTACTGCTTTTATTACTTTTTTCTTTGAATCTCGGATTCTCTGAAACTTTAGAGTCTATTTCAACGAAAATCGCTTCATCTAAACAACAAATCAGTGATTTGAACCAGAAAATTCGTAATTTAAGTTCTCAAAAATCCTCTCTTGAAAACACTATTAAGGATGTTAATTTACTTTTAAGCAACCTAAAAAAAGATCTTGAGATCACTGAATCTGAAATTTTAAAGACAGAATCCACTATAAATGAGATAAATAGTCAGCTTTTAATTCTAGAAAATGACATTTTAAAACTCGAGCTAGAAATTGAGGCTTTAAAACTTGAGGTCTCAAAATTAATCTCTTTGATTTATGTTTCTAACCAAAATTATGGACTTTTTGAACCTTCTAATCAAAGTTTGATTAAATTTTTATTTTCGGACTCAACTTCCTCTGAAATAATTAATGAAATTTCATATATCTCCTCTATTGAAAACTTAGTAAATATTAAAATATCTCAATTAGATAATTCTTTGATTGAAATGTTAGATAAAAAAGAAGCTGTAAATCAACTTAAAGCTGAACAAATTGAACTCTTAAGTCAATTAGAGGTTTCAAAATCTAATTTGGAAATTCAAAAGCAAACCCAAGAAAACATTTTAGAGCAAAAACGTAGGGGCGTTTTAAATTATCAAAAATTAATTGCTGAATCCAAAGCTCAAGAGCTTGAGGTTCAAAGATCTTTAAAAAATCTTGAATTAGACTATCAAAAGATCTCTAGTCAGATTACAAAAGTTAATAAATCCTTGGATGATTTTAATTCAGGAAAAGTTAAGTTTTCTTGGCCTATTTTCCCATCACGTGGGATTTCGGCTGGATTTTTGGATCCTTCTTATAAAAGAGTGATTGGGATTGATCACTTGGCTATTGATATTCCTACCAAGCAGCAATCAAAAGTTTTGGCTCCGGCTAATGGAAAGGTTTTGAAAGTTAAAGACTCGAATAATAATTCTTATAATTATATTATTTTGGCTCACAATCAAGGTTTTACAACTTTGTATGGGCATATGTACAAAACATACGTAAAAGAGGGAGACTTTGTAAAAAGAGGTCAAGCCATTGGTCTTTCTGGTGGAGCTCCTGGAACTCGAGGTGCTGGATATTTGACTACTGGTCCTCATTTGCATTTTGAGGTCCATAAAAACGGGAAACATGTGAATCCCGCTTTGTATTTAAATATGTCCGTATTAGACTAACTAAGATTTTAAACCTTTACCTTTATTTAAGTAGTGCATGTTTATCAAGGTTAAAAGCACTGCAAAAATCGCTAAAACTAAAATAGTTTTAGTTGTTTGTTGTCCTTGGATTCCTAGAAAACTATAACGGTAGCCTTCTATCATATAAGTGATTGGATTTAACTGACTTATAATTTTTAAGTGAGCTGGAAGAGTGTTAATGTCATAAAATACTCCTCCGAAAAATATCAATGGATTTAGGATAAAGGTTGGGAAAATTGATACATCATCGAATTTTTTGGCAAAAAGTCCATTTAAAAATCCGGCTTGTGCAAACACATAACTTGATAACAATGTGTAAACTAACACCAAGGAAAGACTATGAATTTGAAAGCTAGAAAAGACCAGTGATGTTAATAAAACTAAAAGTCCAGCTAAGATTCCTCTAGAGATTCCTCCTAAGCAGTAACCTTGAAGGATTGTAAAGTTAGATACTGGTGCAACCAAAAGTTCTTCCACAGATCGCTGAAATTTACTTCCAAAAAAACTAGAGACAACATTTGAAAAAGTACCCATTACAACAGACATCATTAAAAGTCCTGGGAGAATAAATTGGATATAAGTAACTCCCGCAATTTCTCCAATTTGACTTCCTATAATTGATCCAAAAATCGTTAAATATAAAGTTTGGTTGATTATTGGAGGCAATAAGGTTTGGGTCCAGATTCTAAGGAATCTTTTAAGTTCTTTTGAGTAAAGTGTAATAAAGGCTTGCATTTTTTAAGTTAATTCTAGGTATAGTTGCTCAAGTCGGTTGGTTTTAGGTTTGATTGATTCAAATATAAAATTTTCTTCCAAGCTTTCTTTTAAAAACTGATTCAGACTTTGATTTTTATTAATTTGAACTTGAAACTCATTTTTGTTTTCAGTTTTGCTCAACTTGTAATTTTTAAGAGATTGAGTTTTGAAATTTTTAGATTCAAATAAATAAATTTGCGTAGAAAGATCATGTAAAACTTTTTCTTTTTCTCCGGAAATAATAATTTCTCCTTCTTTAATAATTGAAATTTTATTACATAAAAGCTCTGCCTCTTCAAGATAATGAGTTGTAAGTAAGATTGTTACACCTTTTTTATTTAATTTACTTAAAAAATCGTATGTATCATAACGAAGTTTAACATCTACTCCAACCGTAGGTTCATCTAGGATTAAGATTTGAGGATCATGAACTAAACTTCTAGCTATCATTAATCTTCGTTTCATTCCTCCGGAGAGAGTTTTAGAAATTTGATCTTTTTTATCGAATAAAGATAAAGATTTTAAAATTTCATGTGTTTTTTCAATAGCTTTATCTTTAGAAAGTCCATAAAATCCAGCTTGCTGAACTACTATATCTTCGACTTTTTCAAATATATTAAAATTCATTTCTTGTGGAACCACTCCTATTAATTTTTTAGCCTGATTGAAATTCTTTTCAATGTCAATTCCCGCAATCTCTACCTTTCCAGATGTCTTTTTAACTAAATCTGTAAGAATTCCAATGGTTGTGGTTTTCCCGGCTCCATTACTTCCTAAAAGCGCATGAAAGTCACCTTTTTGAATCTCTAAATCAATTCCTTTTAAAGCTTGAACTTGATTGGGGTATTGTTTTTTTAAATTTTGAATCTTAATTGATGACATTATTTTTTATTAATTCGGATTTGAGTTGGAAAAGGAATCTCAATTTTTTCTTTTTCAAATAACTCTAAAATTGCGATATTTAAATCGTTTTTTAGTTGATTGAATTCTTTAATATCTGGTGTTTTGTATTTAACAAAGATTGAATAATCTAATGAGAAATCATTTAGTTTGTCTAGTGAGCAGTTTAAAATTTCTATTTTATCGCTAATCTTTGACAGCCCAGTGATTAATTCTGGAATTTTTTTAAGTTTTTTAGTTGGAGTGTCATATGAAACTCCTACAGTTGTAATAATTTTTCTCTCTTTAATTCTTCCAAGGTTTTCTATTGGAAGGTTTGCAATATCTTTATTGGAAATTAGAATCTCACTTCCTAAAATTGTTTTGATAACTGTAGTTTTAAGACCTATTTTAGAAACTGTACCGTAATTTCCATTAATATGAATAAAGTCTCCAATGTTAAAAGGTTTATCTAAGTAAATTGCTACCGAAGCAAAAATATCGGCTAAAATATTTTGAACAGCTAAGGCTGCGGCTACCCCTGAAATACCTAGTCCGGCTATTAGAGTTGAAACATTTACGCCAAAGTTATCTAAGATTAGTATTAATCCAATTGCATAAACAATTACTTCTACAACTTTTTCAAATGCTATATATAATGTCTTGGCTGATTTATTGTTTTCAAATTTGCTGGCAATGAATTTTCTTAAAATGTGATTTAACATTTTTGAGGCTTCAAATGTTAATATTAAAATAATTAAAAGATTTGCGTATTTCTGAATATTTCCAGGTATAACTAATAAATTCATTGAAATTATTGTGGAAATGACAAAAATTGTACTAGCTTTAAGTTTAGCCAGTACGTCAAATACTACATCGTCGACTATGCTTTTTGTTCTTTTGTAAATCATTTTTAAATTCTTTAAAACAAAAGTCTTTGTTAAGATAAGGGCTAAGAATAAACCTATGTTTGTAATAATAAAGTAAGCAATTGCTTGATTTGTGTTTTGACTTAGAAATTCAGTAAACATAATTTGAAGTTAATTAAATACATTATAATTTACTTATTTTTTAAATCAATCTTCATAAATAAAAAAACTACTATAAGTAGTTTTGTTTGGTTGGGGTGGAAGGATTCGAACCCTCGAATACCTGGACCAAAACCAGGCGCCTTAGGCCACTTGGCGACACCCCATCGAATTTGTAAAATTATTATATTAATTCAGTTTTTTAAAGTCAAGTTTTTTTAATTTTTCTAAAAAATTCGCTATAATAGATTTAACTTTAATTTAAATTTTATGGAAGGATTAAGTTCCAAGGAAGTTGCCAAAAGACTTAAAGTCTATGGTTTAAATGAAATCCCTAAAAAAAAGGATTTTAAAATCATAAGAATTCTCTTTGATCAGCTAAAATCTTACTTAGTATTAATTTTAATAATAGCAGGTGGTGTATCTTTTGTTATTGGTCACTCTAAAGATGCAATAGCTATTTTAATTGTTGTAGTTATAAACACAGTTGTAGGTTTTATTCAAGAATTCAAGGCTGAAAAAGCTGTGGAATCACTCAAAAGTATGATAAAATCCAAAGCTGTTGTAATTAGAGACGGTATAAAAAAAGAAATTGAAACAAAGTTTCTGGTTCCAGGAGATGTTTTGTACTTGAGTGAAGGAGATAAAATCCCTGCCGATTGTAAGCTTTTAAGTGTCTATAACCTAAAAGTAGATGAAGCAGTTTTAACAGGAGAATCAAATCCAGTTACTAAAGATATAAATATCGAAGATTTGTCTAGAACTTTCAAAGGAACCTTAGTTGTTTCAGGAAATGCCTATGCCGAAGTTTTTGCAACCGGTAAAGATACTGAATTTGGAAAAATTGTTAATTTATTAAATGAAACTCAAGATGATCCATCCCCTCTGGATATTCAAATAGATAAGCTTTCAAAAAAACTTGGTTTTATTGTTTTATTTCTAATATCTTTAGTTTTTTTACTTGGATATTTTAAGAATTTTAAAATTATTGATCTATTTATGACTTCAGTCAGTTTAGGAGTCTCGGCAATACCAGAGGGACTACCTGTGATTTTAACTCTAACTTTAGCTTTTGGTGTTCAGGCTTTAAGTCGTAAAAAAGCTATTGTACGAAAATTAAAATCAGTAGAGACTCTTGGAGCTACCACCGTAATTTGTACTGATAAAACTGGAACTCTGACAAAAAATGAGATGATGGTAACTAACGTTTTTACCTTTTCTAATGAATTAGATATTCCAGGGGAAGGTTACAACTTTAAAAATTTTAAACTTAAAACCTCCAACAATGATTTAAAATCTTTATTACAGATTTGTAATGCTTGTAATAATTCGCAAGTTGTTCCTAATATCTTAGGAGATCCAACGGAAATTGCTTTAAAGGTTTTATCAGCTAAATATGATTTACCAGATCAAGTTAAAATCGTTGATGAAATGGCATTTTCATCTAGTAGAAAAATGATGTCTGTGTTTGATGGTAAAAAAGTTTATACTAAAGGTGCTCTTGAAATGTTAATTAAAAAATGTTCGCATGTTTTAGTTAATGGAAAAGAAGTTGAGATTGATGCAAATTATAAAAAAATCATCAAAGCTAAATCTAAAGATTACTCTAATAATGCGCTTAGAGTATTAGGACTAGCTTATAAAAAATCTAATTCTATTTCAGAAAAGGATTTAGTTTTAGTTGGCTTAGTTGCTATGATTGACCCACCAAGATTAAGTGTAAAGCAATCTTTGATTGATGTTAAAAAAGCCTCGATTGCTGTAAAAGTTATTACTGGAGACAACTTAGAAACTGCGCTTAGTGTTGCAAGACAAATTGGTTTTGAAAATCCAAAAGGTTTGACCGGCGATAAAATTGATAAAATGAAGGACTATGAACTAAAAAAAGCTTTAAAAGAATATGATATATTTGCTAGAACATCTCCAAAACATAAATTTAGACTTGTAAGTCTTCTTCAATCTATGGGTGAAGTAGTGGCTGTTTCGGGAGATGGAGTGAATGATGCTCCAGCCCTTAAAAAAGCTGATGTAGGAGTTGCAATGGGTATTAAAGGTACGGAAGCTACTAAAGAGGTGGCAGATATTGTACTGCAAGATGATAATTTTTCTACAATTGTAAATGCAATTTTTGAAGGTCGTAAAATTTATAAAAATATTATTTCTTTTTTGAAATTCTTGCTCTCTGCAAATTTTGATACGATTGCAGCTGTGTCTTTATTAACATTAATGGGTTTTCCTTTGCCAATCATACCTTTACAAGTTCTATTTATTAACTTAGTAACTGATGCCTTTCCGGCTTTAGCACTTGGGCAAACTGTAAGAGATAAATCTATAATGAATGAGAAGCCACATGCTACTAATGAGTCTTTACTTTCGAAATTTGGTAAATTTATATCGATTGCTGTGTTCCTTCAGATATTTGCTAATTTAGCTGTATATTTCTACGGACTAAAAATCGATCAATCTATTTTTGGAGCGAGCTTTGATATGAACTCGCAAAGTTTAGCTAGAACTATGGTATTTACACAAATTGTTATGTTTGAGTTAATGCTGGTATACGTTTGTAAGTTCGATTTTGTTCCAAAAATCAAACAAATGTTTGATAACTTTTGGTTAAATGTTTCGGTTGTATTTTCATTCTGTATTCAATTATTTGCGATTTACAATCCTGTAATGCAAGAATATTTAAAGACCACTCCCTTAAACCTAACTCAGTGGGCTATGATATTGTTGCTTGCCAGTACTGCCTTTTTGGTTCAGCCACTTGTTGCATGGACCAATAAGTTGCAAACAAAAAACTCTTAAATCTAAAAAAAGGACCATCTCGGTCCTTTTTTTATTTAATCTTTTTTAAGTACGGCTAGGAATGCTTCTTGCGGAACTGTTACGTTTCCAAGCATTTTCAGTCTTTTCTTACCTTTCTTTTGTTTCTTTAAAAGTTTGTCTTTTCTTGTTCTATCTCCTCCATAGAGTTTAGCGGTTACATCTTTTCTAAGAGCTGAGATTGTTTCTCTGGCAATTACCCTTGATCCTATTGCGGCTTGTAGAGCGATTTCAAATTGAGCTCTTGGAATTAGCTTTTTAAGTTTTTTAACTAGCTTAGATCCAAAATTTTGAGCTTCTGTTCTATGTATTATGCATGAAAAAGCATCAATTTTTGAACCGGCAATTAGAATATCTAATTTTACAAGATTTTCTATTCTAAAGTCTAGGAATTCATAACTAAAAGAGGCATAACCTGAAGTTACTGTTTTAAGTTTATCGTAAAAATCCACAACAATGTTTGCAAGTGGAAGTTCATTTACAATCATTACTCTATCTTTAGCTAAATATTGGATATCTTTTTGAATTCCTCTTTTGTCTTGGCAGAGCTCTAAAACTGCTCCCACGTAATCGTTGGGAACTAAGATTTCAGCTTTTACCCATGGTTCTAAAACTGCATCAATTCTGGCAGGATCAGGAAGTAGTGATGGATTTGAAATGGTTTCTTGAGTGTTATTTGAAAGATTTACCTTATATGACACAGAAGGAGCTGTAACAATCAAATCTAGGTCAAATTCTCTTTCTAGTCTTTCTTGTACAATATCTAAATGCAGAAGTCCTAAAAATCCACATCTAAATCCATTTCCAAGTGCGGTTGATTGCTCAGGTTCGTAAGTTACAGCACTATCGTTTAAACTTAGTTTTTCAAGAGCAGTTCTAAGTAATGGATAATCTGAAGCTTCAGAACAGTATACAGAGGCAAATACAAAAGGTTTTACTTTCTCATAACCACTAAGTGCTTCTGCTTTTTCCAGAGGAAATTTCTCTTTATTTTGAGTTTTATAAACCGTATCACCAACTCTGGCTTCCCCTACTGACTTAAATCCTGTGACAATGTATCCAACCTCACCTTCTTTAAGGCTATCGCTTGGGTTATATTTGGGTTTAAAGTAGCCAACTTCCAGAGCTTCGAAATCTGAAATTGTATTTAATAGTCTTAATTTATCTTTTTTGTTAATTTGTCCTTGAAATACTCTTACAAAAACTACAACTCCTTTGTATGGATCGTACATTGAATCAAAAACAAGAGCTTTTGTTTCTTCGTTTTGAGGTTTTTCGGCTGGAGCTGGGATATCTTTAATTACTTGCTGAATAAGTTGCTCTACATTGGTTCCCATTTTGGCAGAAACTTGAAGGATTTCATCTTTATCACATCCAAGTAAATTTGCAATTTCGTCCCCGACTTTATCTGGGTTTGCGGCTGGAAGATCTATTTTGTTTAAAACAGGAATAATTGTTAGGTCGTGCTCTAATGCCATATAAACATTTGCTAATGTTTGGGCTTCGATTCCTTGTGAGGCATCCACTACTAAAATAGCTCCCTCACAAGCAGCTAGAGATCTTGAAACTTCATATGAAAAATCCACGTGACCTGGAGTATCGATCAGATTTAAAATATAGTTTTCGTTATTCATTTCGTACTCCATTCTTACAGGTTGGAGTTTGATAGTAATTCCTCTTTCCTGTTCGATATCCATAGTATCTAACATTTGAGAGTGTTTCATTTCATATTTTGAAAGAGTCGAAGTTATTTCAAGCATACGATCTGAAAGTGTAGATTTACCATGATCGATATGTGCAATAATACAGAAATTTCGGATGTTTTTATTCATAGTTTTTTTTCTTAATTTAAACTAAATTTTCAAAATTTGCAATTTGCTTTTTAGATTATTATAATTTTAACAAAAATCACTTATTCTTATGAATCTAAGACCTTCTAGTATTTTAAGACTCCAAAAACCATTTGCCTCTGGTGCAGAACATAATGTCTGTCTTTTAGATGGAAAATCCAATCTAAATTGTGAATATGTTTATAAATATCCAGATTGTTTTTGGAATTCAAATGATGCATCAGGAATGCAAGAAAATTTACAAATCCTATCTGAATTAGGCGTGCAAACTCTAGATACTCAAATATTAGATCCTAGCTGGATATGTGTTGATGGTAGGTATATTTCAGTGCCATATGTTATTAAGCAAGAGTTTAACACTCAGCCAATCCTATCAGAATTGAACTTAAGTGATCCTGATGTTTGTAATCAATTAAAAAGATACGTAGAGCTTTCTAATGAACTTTACTTAGATGAAAATAAAGCTATTGATTTTTTAGGAGCTGATGCTGCCAAAGGATTAATCAGTTATTTCTTCTCTAGAACAGAATCCTTAAAAGTTTTTAACTTTAAATTAAATCCTGAAAATGAAATTCAGTTAATGGATACTGGTCTTTTTAATCTCGAAAAAGTTCCTCATATCTTTAAATCTGCAATTCATTTTATTATTCAAATTCAACATTATTTAATTTATAAAGTTTTAGAATTTAATGGGTCAATTTTCAATAACACTCCTCATATTAATCTTACAAATAAAGCTATTGCCTATCCCACTTTTTTAGCAACCCGGATTTTTTATCCTTTTAAAAAAAGTTAATTTTTATTAATAATCTTGCTATAATAAATGCAAGTAAATTTATATATGAGATTTCAGGTCCCCCAAAATGTACAAAGAGAAGATACTATTTTTTTGAATGTAACCTTTAAACAACTAGGTGTTGTTTTACTTGGAGCAGGAATCGCATATTCGTTGTATCTAACTTTGTATCCTTTGTATACTGTTGTTGTATGGGGACCAACTGTTGGTTTTGTGATAATTATGACCTTAGTTTTCGCGTTTGTTAAAATTTCACATATGACATTTATAAATTATTTACTGCATTTGATTGAATTTTTATTAAAACCAAGGACTAGATTTTTTAGTCATAAGAATTTAATATATACACCAAAGTATTCTGATACTTATGTTCATATAGATCCTAAATTAAAAAAACAAGATACTAGAAAAGGAGATCTGTCTGATAAGAAACTAGAATCTATTCTAGATAAAATTAATGTAAAACATGGAGAATAAAGAAAAAGTTAAAAAATCTGGAGGCAATCCAAATGCCGCAACACAGACTCATTTACGGATAGCTGAAATCAAAGATGACGTTGTTATTTTAAAAAATGGAGCAGTAAGAGCTGTTCTAGAATGTGGATCTATTAATTTTAATTTAAAATCTGAACACGAACAAGAAGCTATAATTGCATCTTATAGAAGTTTTTTAAATACTATAGATTTTCCAGTTCAAATTGTTATTGATTCTAAGAAAGTTGATTTAGATGAGTATCTCGAAAAACTAAAAAAAAGAGCTGACAATCAAACAAATGAACTGCTGAAAAATCAAACTCTGGAATATATTGATTATATTTCACGTTTACTGGATTATGTAGATATTATGGATAAAAAGTTTTATGTAGTTGTACCTTTTGAAACTTTTACCTCAAAAAAAGTATCTATTTTTACACGATTTCTAGAAAGATTTAGACAAGGTGATAATAGATCTGCTTTTTTAAGTAGATTAAAACAGTTCGATAAGCTTAAAAATGGTCTTGAATCTAGAGTTGAAACTGTTATTCATAGTCTTGCAAATTGTGGATTAGAAGTAAATCGTTTAAATACAAGAGAACTAATTGAATATTTTTATGAAGCTTATAATCCTGAAATTTCTAGAAATGAAGCATTAACAGATGAAAATCTACAAAACTTAAGTTAAAAAGCACCCTGAGGTGCTCCTTTTTTTAATTGAGATCTTTTAGAAACTGATAAATTCTGACTAAGCTGGTGGTATCCATACTACAGTATTTTTGTAGGTTAGTTATTATCTCATTTCTTTTATGGATATCATCCGAGTTTATCATTTCATACCATTTATCACCTACCAGACTTCCATGGTCAACTTCTAAACCAGAATAGCTTAAGTCTTGGCTTAGAACTTCTCCGACTTTTTTTAATTTCGTAAGTCCTTCAAATCTTCTATCAACATAGTATCCTTTTGAAAAAGGATCTCTGAGGTCTAACATTCTATCGCATATACTATTCAAATCCTCTTCTAAGTCAGGGTTCATATCAATTAATTGTTTTACAACTTGTTTTTCAAATTGCATAAACCATGAAAAAATAGTCCCTGTAGATTCAATATTTCTGATTAAGGACTCTGCAAAAAATCTTGAGTTACTTGGCATAGATATTTCAATAAAATCGTGTCTTACTAAATGATTTGTTGGGTATAGGACTCCAGTTGATGAAAGTATTGGAATTAATTGATATGGTTTATGTCCAATCTCGGGTATTACTTTGGTAAAAGTTTCAAAGTCAAGAAAGCTTATTGGTAGATCAGTATCAACTTGCCCTAAAAATTCTTGAATCTTATCAAGTTTTATTAATGGTTGATCTTGTTTATGAGCTAAAACTACTGGCGTTTGAGTTTTAGTAAGTTTTTTATCCTCAGGATCGATGTCTTCGATATACATAACATTATCTTCAGCATATTGATCCTGTTTTTTGGTACTTAAATATGGAAGATAAAAAATTGGTGTTTTTTCTGGATCTAAATTGGTCCAATTCGGACAATAACTAATATGCGGACAAATTTTATCAGGTTGTGTGTGTTTACATTGCTTATATATTGTAGAAAGTGGAATATCCTCTTGGTTTAATGTCAGATGAGCTTGTTCGATTCTTTCTGATAAATTAGGGAGTTCCTCTAATACTTTATCTGTAACATCGGTTACATTTAGAAATTCATGTGGATTAATTTGATCACTATTTCTTTGAAAATCTTTGTTAACAGTTATTAAATATGCTCTACCAATCTTGTATCCGCTTGATTCAAATACATGAGTTTGAAATGCTAGATCAAGAATAAAATCTTTTCTTATACTCGTAGCGGATTTTATTTCATAAAGAGCATGATTTCCACCATATGTTGAGGTATAGTTTTCTCTAATGTATTGTCTTAACTCCGGATTTACTTGTGACTGGGATATTTTAGCTAGTATATCTGCACGTGCATAATTGCCTTTGCTTTGTGCTGAAGCTTGAGCTATAGATGGAGCCTTAGCAAAAACAAGGCTTTGAGTTTCTAATAGTCCTCTTACTCCATATAATGTTGACCGCTGAATTCCGTCAAACATTGTTTCAGCAATATCCTCAATTTGATATCCTCCTTCAGATCTATAGTGAGATCGAATATGCGGATGTTTTGATTCGTCTAATGGTCTGTCTTTCCTTGGGTTTTCTCTTTTATCTAAGGCCAATTTTGTAGTACATTGTTGATGGCGCATTATGTCGGTTTTCGATAATATTTTCATTAAAAGGAGTTAAATATGAATGAGATATTATATTAGCAATTTAAAACATAGGCTTCAATAATAATATCTATACAAATAAAAAAGCCTATTTTGAATAATAGACTTTATAAAAAAAAGAAGCTTTGTCTTGGCGCCGCCCTACTTTACCGTTAAACAGTATCATCGGCGATTAGTGGCTTAACTTCTGTGTTCGAGATGGGAACAGGTGTACCCCACTATCTATAAGCACCAAGACAAAACCTCTTTTTCATAGAAAATATCAGTTTTGTAAGATAAAAGCAATGTAATTTTACAGGTTATAAACAGTAATGCTGATTAAAGATATTCATTGTAACCATCACATAAAAAATTATGTACTGATTACAATGAACGTTTTAAATAAGTTCAATCGCCTATTAGTACTAGTCGGCTAAACGCATCGCTGCGCGTACACCGCTAGCCTATCAACCAGGTAGTCTCCCTGGAGGCTATAGGGAAATTTAATCTTGGGTTCGGCTTCCCGCTTAGATGCCTTCAGCGGTTATCACGACCGAACATAGCTACTCTGCAATGCCGTTGACACGACAACAGATACACTAGAGGTTCGTTCACTCCGGTCCTCTCGTACTAGGAGCAAATCCCCTCAAATTTCCAATCGATCACGGAAGATAGAGGCCAAACTGTCTCACGACGTTCTGAACCCAGCTCGCGTACCGCTTTAAATGGCGAACAGCCATACCCTTGGGACCTTCTCCAGCCCCAGGATGCGACGAGCCGACATCGAGGTGCCAAACCGCGCCGTCGCTATGGACGCTTGGGCGCGATAAGCCTGTTATCCCCGGCGTAACTTTTATCCGTTGTCTCTACGACTCCCACATGTACATATCAGTTCACTTTCACCTGCTTTCGCACTTGTTCGGCTTGTAGGCCTTACAATCAAGCTACCTTATGCGAATACACTATCACTCCGATTTCCATCCGGAGTTAGGTAACCTTTGTACGCCTCCGTTACTCTTTAGGAGGCAACCGCCCCAGTTAAACTACCCATCAAACACTGTCCTCTGTATTCAAAGTTAGAGCTAGAATATGAAAAGAGTGGTATCTCAAAGATGACTCCTCCTAGACTGGCGTCTAGGTCTCATAGTCTCCCACCTATTCTGCACAATTCATATCCCGACTCAATGTCAAACTGTAGTGAAGCTGCACGGGGTCTTTTCGTCTTTCCGTGATTAATCGGCATTTTTACCGATATTGCAATTTCACCGAGTCTATGCTTGAGACAGTCTTCAGACCGTTACCCCATTCGTGCGGGTCGGAACTTACCCGACAAGGAATTTCGCTACCTTAGGACCGTTATAGTTACGGCCGCCGTTCACCAGGGCTTAGATTTGGAGCGTGAACTCCGCCTCGTAACCTTCTGGCACTGGGCAGGCGTCAGCCCCTATACGTCACCTTACGGTTTTGCAGAGACCTGTGTTTTTGGTAAACAGTCGCCTGAAGTCTTTCGCTGCAGCCGACGCACAAACTAAAAGAATGTACGCTGGCAAGGTTTATCCCGAAGTTACACCTGCTGTTTTGCCGAGTTCCTTAAGCATAGTTATCTCGAGCGCCTTAGTATACTCAACTCACCCACCAGTGTTGGTTTGCGGTACGGTAAGATATATATCTCACTACGAAGCTTTTCTTGGAAGTCGACTCCACCAAATTCAGGACAAGTCCCGTCTTCATAACATCTCGCGAACTTCTACGGATTTTCCTATAGAAGCATAAGCTAAATGCTTAAACGTAAATTCATTAATACGCTTGGTTTTGCCATCTCCGTCCCTCCTTAGTTAACGCCATGTTCACTGCATTCATTATTCTCGTCATCCGAAGAATCAGAAAAGAAAGAAATTAGATTCCATATTGTTTTGGGCGATATATACCCTGTACAGGAATATTAACCTGTTATCCATCGATTTCGCTTTTCAGCTACACCTTAGGACCGACTAACCCTACGTTGATCACCATTGCGTAGGAAACCTTGGGTTTTCGGCGTTAAGGGTTTTCACCTTAATTAAGTTACTTATACCATCATTCTCACTTGTGCACGCTCCACAATACCTCACGATACTGCTTCGACGCTGAGCACAACGCTCCTCTACCAATCAAAATTGATTCCACGTCTTCGGTTAATGACTTAGCCCCGTTGAATTTTAGGCGCAAAAACACTCGACCAGTGAGCTATTACGCACTCTTTAAAGGAATGGCTGCTTCTAAGCCAACCTCCTGGTTGTTTGTGTATCTTCACCTCCTTTACCACTTAGACATTATTTGGGACCTTAGACGGTGGTCTGGGCTGTTTCCCTTTTGACTATGGCACTTCGCTGTCATAGTCTGACTCCCGAGAAACACAAATGGAGTATTCGAAGTTTATCAAGGGTTGGTAGGTTGTTTACACCCCCTAGCCTTAACAGAGCTCTACCCCTCCATTGCTATTACTCGAGGCTAGCCCTAAAGCTATTTCGAGGAGAACGAGCTATCTCCTGGTTCGATAGGAATTTCACCACTACTCACAGGTCATCCCCGGAACTTGCAGCTTCCGTGGGTTCGGTCCTCCACAAAGTCTTACCTTTGCTTCAACCTGCCCATAAGTAGCTCACCAGGTTTCGCGTCTAGTGCATGAAACGTGCGGGCTATTAACCCTCGCTTTCACTATGGCTCCGGCTATTACTGCCTTAACCTGCTTCATACAGCTAACTCGATGGTCCGTTCTACAAAAAGTACGATGTTAGATTACTCCTTCATCTCTTTATCAGTATATAGTTTCAGGTTCTATTTCACTCCCCTCCCGGGGTTCTTTTCACCTTTCCCTCGCGGTACTAGTTCACTATTGATCTCTAAGTCTATTTAGCCTTGGAAGGTGGTCCTCCCAGATTCAAGCCGGATTTCACGTGTCCGACCCTACTCAGGAACATCCTAGGAAAAATTAATTATTTCGATTACGGGACTATCACCCTCTTTGGTCACACTTTCCAGAGTGTTCTTCTATAATTAACAGTTCCATGTTGGAGTCCTACAACCCCTACCCGAAGGTAGGTTTGGGCTATTCCCCGTTCGCTCGTCACTACTAAGGGAATCTCGTTTGATTTCTTGTCCACAGTTACTAAGATATTTCAATTCGCTGTGTATCCACTAGTCTTTGCTAGTTATACGACATTACTCGTATAAGGTTCCCCTATTCGGAAATCCCCGGTTAAGATTGTTAGCATCTAGCCGAGGCTTATCGCAGCTTACCACGTCCTTCATCGGAACTTAGAGTCGAGGCATCCACTATATACATTACGTAACTTATTTAATACTTTAATCAGCACTACTACTTATAACATAACTATTGTTATAAACTCATGTAAAATTACATTGCTTTCTATCTTTTAAAGGTCATATCAGAGAGCCTTTTCTGTCTTCCAATCTCTGAATGTGAACTCATTATATCCATATTTAAGATAAAGTCAAATATTTTTTGTACTTTTTTTTAAAAAAGTCTCTTTTGTTTAAGACATGGGATATTCCTCTTTAAAGCTTTATCTACAGGCGTATATTTTGGCCATAAAATTTAAAGTTAGTATATAAAAAGCCTCGTTTTTGAGGCTTTAAATATTTACTTATCCCAGCTGAAATTTAAATAGTTTTCCTATAGTATTTGCAAGTAGTATATCCAGGGCTCCGGTAGCATAGAGTATAGACAGTATCACAGATGCACCTCCTATGATTACAAGGATTGTTATTGTTCCTCCTTGTCCTAATACTTTTTCAGCCCAGGCATTTTTTCCTGTGAAACGATATACAGCTTCTCTGTAACGAATCAACATCATGCCTGCGGTTATTCCGCTAATTGCAATTAAAAATTTTTTCATAATATTTTTTTAAAATGATACCATTTTTTCAATTTTAGCACCTATTGAATTGAGCTTTTGAGCAACACTTTCATAACCTCTGCTTATAGAATAAACATTTCGTAATTCTGACTGCCCATCTGCGATAAGCATTGCTAGCATCAGTATAGCCGCTGGTCTAAGGGCTGGCGGACATGTAAGCTTTCCTGCTCTGAAATCAGTAATACCTGTTACATATGAGCGATGTATATCAGCACGGATCACATCAGCACCGAGGCTGTTGAGCATTTGGTAGTACTCAGAACGAACTTCGTATGGCCAATCATGAATCAAAGTTCTTCCTTTTGCCTGAGTTGCAATTAGAACGAAAAAAGGCAAGTTATCCATATTTAGACCAGGATAAGGCCTACACTCTATTTTATCTTCAAGAGCAGTAAGTTCACTAGGGAAAAATTTAATATCAGCGAGCTCTACATGGTTATTACTACCTTTATAACTATCTAAAACTTTATAGTTTAAACCCATTTGTTTTAACTTATATAATTCTAGCTCTAAAAACTCAATAGGACATCTTTTTATTAGTAATTCTGATTTTGTAATAATTGCAGCGGTAATGTAAAACATACACTCAATAGGATCCTCGGAAATAGTATATTCGATTCTTTTTGAAATCTCTTTTAAACCGTGCACTTTAAGAGTCGTAGTTTTGTTGCCTTCTATTTTCACTCCTAACTTCTGGAGAAAACAAACTAAATCCTGAACCATGTAATTTGCTGAACAGTATTTAATAGTTGTTTCTTTATCGAGCCTTGCCGCTCTCAATAAAACTTGCTCAGTAACAGTGTCTCCAGATTCATACAATATAACCTCATCTTGGATCTCACCCTCTACTCTAGATATATATTCTTTTGGCGAAACCTCAACTTGCACACCCAGCTCGCTAAGACCAAGGAAATGAGGATTGCTAGTTCTCTTTCCTAAATTACATCCACCTGCTGTTGGATATCTGAATTCAGGTACAAAATGACTTAACACTCCAAGTAACAGCATTCCAATTCTGGTCCTTTGTGCGGATTTGATATTTAAATTTTTTAAATTGAATTCTTTTGGAGTTTTGATCTCTAAAGATTTCTGATTGAACCATTTTACGCTCACTCCAATTGATTCTATAAGCTCTGTAATTCTTTCTACCTCAGCAATATGAGGAACATTGTGCAAGATTGTGGTCCCTTTATTCAAAAGACTGGCACATAAAATTGCAACAGCTCCATTTTTAGAAGAGTTGATTGAAATCTCTCCGCTTAACTTTGTATTTCCTTGTATTTTAAAATTTAACTCTCCCTTAGATAGAGTGATGATATCTTTTTTTAAAACATTACTAACTTTGCTTAAAGTGTCAGTTGTGAAGTTTTGCTCCCCTTTTTCCATTCTTGCCACAGCAGACTGGCTGGTGCTCAACAATTTTGCCAATTCTGACTGTGTTAAGCCTTTTGACTCTCTGGCTTTTGTTATAATTTTTCCAATTTTTTCAGTAACTGAATTGTTCATATTCATTATATATTAGCTGTCGAATTAAATATATCATTTACGATATAACTCTACAAGTTTTTTTTATAAAAAAGCCTTGATTTTTTTTTATAAGAGGTTAGAATAAATTTACTTTCATATGAAAGCTATGTGGGGCATTAGCTCAGCTGGCTAGAGCGCCTGCTTTGCACGCAGGAGGTCATCGGTTCGACTCCGATATGCTCCACCACATACCCTTTGGGTGATTAGCTCAGCTGGTTAGAGCGCGTCACTGATAATGACGAGGTCGGAGGTTCAAGTCCTCCATCGCCCACCACTTCAAAAAGAGTGGTTTTTTTTATTTACCACTCAATTTGATTGGAATTTCTTTTTTATCTATCCAATTCCATTAGGCTTTTTATTACAGTATCTTTTAAAATACCCTCGTTAAGAGGATTAATTCCTAACTGCTTTAAAAATTGTCCATATGACCTTTTAGGAAGATATGATCTCAAATGCTCTGGGATATTAAAATCATACTCAGTCTTTAATTTCTCAAGGTCTACCTGTTTTGTTCTGTCTATAATCATTAATCCTGATGGCTCTTCTTGATAAAACTCTTCAACCTCAATACTTGACTCAATAAGAGTTATTAATCTGTCAAAATCAACAAAATGTATTAATGAATCCAATTCCTGGATCGAAATCCTTGTAATTTTATCATCTACTTTGTATTCAAATAATGGGTATTGAAAATCATCATAACCGTATTTTTTTGAAACCTTTTCGAAGAGTAATTCAAATTGAGAGTAATCTTGCGTAGATACTATATCTTCAAGAGGAAAGAGCCCCTCTTGAATTGCCAACTGCATCCACTGTAAGTCGCAAGCAGGTATAGCTGCAAACGATGTAGTATTTGATTCTGTGTATCTATTCCAATTCCAAAACTCATCTTTTTTAGTAATTATTGAAGTTGCTAAATTCATCTTAGGATAAGGGCTCATTATCATACTAGATAAATCGTAAACATCTATTTCATGTGGGTTTTCTTGAAAATAAGGACAAAGTAATAAAAATAAATACAGCTGCATCTCAAGATCCGTAAATCTAAAAGAACGTAAGTCTTTGCCGCAATAAATATGGCTTTGTGCCATATTAAATATTGCATATCTAACTCTTGAAATTATTGGCTTGGAAACATACAGATCTTTAAACTGATCAATTTGCGTACTTAACTCAATATCATATATACCCAACTCCTTCCAGTCATCAGGTGCCTCTACAACTTGAACAGTTGCTGTGTTTTCTTGAATAAATGTTTTTATGTTCATCATAGTTTTTTATCTAAACTAATAAACCTTATAAACATTGTCAATATTTTGCCATATATAAAAAGCACCGTACGGTGCTTTTTATGATTTTAAATTGCAGCTATACTGATATTATCTTTTTTGGGAATCTTATACCCCTTTAATCCACTTCTTTCATCTAACATATTGGCTACTGACTCTTTTAACAATTCATTAGATCCACCATCTAACATAACTTGTCTTAGATCTCCTTCTTTTACTAAATCAAATTTTCCAAAAAGGGTTCTTGGGTTTACTTTTGAGATTAGCTTTTTAAGTATTTTAGATAAATTTAACTTTTCATCTATATCAATTATTGAATCTGAATCTATAATCGAATCTATTCCTTTTATATTTATAAGATTTGGATTTGCATCTAAATACTCTTTTAGAATGCTTTTAATGGAACCATATAAAAAAACTTGGCCTATTTGATCATATGTCATTTGGTCGGCGAGACCATCTGTAACCGTTAACAAGAATTCACTTTCCTTTTGGTCTAAAATTTTTAAGTTGCAATCAGATACATCAACCCGTTCCATTGCTCCTTTAACTACTAACTGTTTACCTTTTTTAA
This sequence comes from bacterium, assembly GCA_002718715.1. Taxonomy (GTDB): domain Bacteria; phylum Patescibacteriota; class Gracilibacteria; order UBA1369. The sequence continues at coordinate 3,635 of PBFJ01000004.1, read as the reverse complement.
ACTTAGCTTCATTTTGTAAATAGCTTTGCAACACTCTCAAAAGACGATTTAATTTAGGGTAACCTGAACACAAAATATCGAAAAAATCTTGGATCGAAACTGAATATGGAATGGACGGAAATTCCAATCTCATTTGATTCACAAAGTTGTGAAAACTAAGACCACTAAATCTTACAGGATTTTGAATTCCTAAGGCCTCAAGCGCAAAACCGAATAATGTATCTAAATAAGAGCTAGTAACACTTTCAACATCTCCAAAGAGGTTTAACTTAATAACCTCTGAGTCGCCTAATGTGAACACTAATTTCTTACTATTGGATATATTGAAAACTGCAGCTAAAGTTGAACCAGCTTCCGCATATTTTTTAGGGTTAACTGCCTTTTTATTTATAAAATATTGATTAATTTTATATAATTCAGTATTTACCTTTACCAAAGCTTCTCTTTCATCCTTAAAGCTATAAAATTCTGAACTTAATTCTGAGACTTTCTCTGCAAACTCTTTAGCTACTTCATCTGAAAATTCCCCGCTTCCGATTCCATCACATACTACTACACATGTGTTAGTAATGTAGATATAATCTTGATTAGTGTGTTTTTTCGCCCCTTCTTTTTTAACACCTATCGAGGAATATGATGCAGCTGGAATTGTTGCACTATGCTTTATACGGTCCATAGAGTTTGGAAAATCATAGAAAAATTCTTCTATCGGATCCATTAGCTGAACATCCTCCATTGGAATTTCTTCTATATCATGAATTTTTCTGGCTTCTATAAGTTTTTCTCTAAAGGATTCTATAATTATACCTTCAATTGTATTATAAGTTTGAGTTGATGGCATTTGACTTAAAACTTCTTGAATTTGGTTTTCTGAGAATTTTTCTGCAATTTCACCTGCAGACATATTTGGATTAATAAGATTATCTTTACTCATATTTATATATTATTATTATATTTATTTTAAACTATTTTAGTAAGTTGTCAATATTGTTTTACATACTTGCTATTTTACTGATTATTGTTATAATTACAAAAAATATAAAACTAAATGGATATATTAGAAAGATTCAAATTAAGAATTGAATTTGAAAAAAAGCAATCTTGCTTTTTATATAAAGAAGGCAAGTTGAATGTTAATTTACTACGAACTTATACTATTGATACAATAAGTCACCTAATTATTACCTATAATGAAGATCTTGAATTTGTAAAAGCTTTAAAGGAGATCAAATTAGATTTAGATAGATCAACAAGGATAATTTGCCTAGATGTACCAGAGGAAAGTCAGGAAAGTGATACAGTAATTGATTTTATTATCGACGAAAACACTTTAATTGGTAATGATGAGATTTTTGATACATGTACAGAATTTGAACTCTTTGAGGATACCCTTCCAGGTATTGAACAAAGCGATTGCGATAGATTAGTAGCTGATGATGTAAATAAGGTGTTTTGCCATATTGGATACAAAATTGAGGATTCTGAAGTTCTATGTAAATCAGAAAATCAAGATTTTATTTCATCATCAAGTAAACAATTAATAGTTTGCGATGGAGTTGGTAGTGGTATTAATTCAAAGGATATATCGGAGTTTATTTGTATACAGTTTTCAAATTTCATTGAAAGTTTTTATTCAAATTTAAGGATAATTAATGAGTTCTCTAGATCTGCATTTATTCAACAAGGTGTCTATGTACTCAACCAACAACTCACAAGCCTCATGAAAAGCCAACAATTTAATGATGGTAATTCAGGAACTACATTATCAGGAGCTATAAAAATTGGCCCAAATTCATTCCATATATGCTCTATTGGAGATTCTCCAATATATATATTTGATATATTTAGAGGATTTAGCCAAATTAATACGGATGACACTTTATTGAATAAGCTTCATAAGAAAGGTTTGTTTGCTAACTCTCCATCTGAAAACGATCTAACTATTGCTCTTCTTAGGTCAATGTGGCCAAACAATTCAGATCAGAATTTATATTCAATGGCTCGACAATGTATAGTGAAGTCTTTTGGATTTAAAATGGATGGAGTAACATTTTCTGAAGGTAACAATCAAACAATTCATTTGGAAAGCTCATCTGGAATTGTTATTTGCTCTGACGGTATTTCTGATCAGTTTGAAGTAGAAACATTCCATTTAATTTTATTACTTGGAGGAATCAAAGAAATGATTAGAGAGTTTAACCTTGCAAAGTATGCGAACTGTTTTAATTATTCTTCTGGGTTTATGAATCAAATACTTTCAAGCAGTATCCTTGATTTTCATTCAAGAGGCCATATTAAAGATGTTTACAATACAATATTATCGAAAGTCTTTAGTACCTATGGATTTCAGGTAAAAGATGTTATTCTTACGGGTGGAATTAAGGAAGTTTCAAGTGAAGCTCTCCTTGTTATGCAAAATTTAAGACTAGATCATTTACATAATCCATTAAGTGGATTTAAAAAACCAAAATCTGATAATGTTGCTATCGGATATTTAGTCTAAACGCTATATTTATTTTTTATACCATCCTGAAATTAAAAAAACCACATAAATATGTGGTTTTATAACAAATAGAATTCAACAGAGAATACATGCTCTCAATTTTAAACGAAGTAATAAAACTTCGCTCAATCATACCTACAAGACTGTTACCAGTCTACGGCATCTCCTATATATAGAAAGGAGGTATTCCATCCGCAGGTTCTCCTACGGATACCTTGTTTCGACTTAGTGCCAATCAGTGGTTTCACCTTAGGCCCTCAGAAACGAGGGACTTTGGGCGCCCCCACCTTTCATCACTTGACGGGCGGTGAGTACAAGACCCAGGAACAAATTCACCGCACCATGGCTGATATGCGGTTACTAGCGATTCCAACTTCATGTAGTCGAGTTGCAGACTACAATCCGAACTTAGATATGCTTTAAGGGATTGGCTTAGGATCACTCCTTTGCTGCCCGCTGTACATACCATTGTAGCACCTTTGTAGCCCTAGGCATAAGGGCCATGCTGATCTGACTTCGACCTAACCTTCCTCCGATTTGTAACCGGCAGTCTCGTATGAGAAATACAACATACGACTAGGGTTGCGCTCGTTTACGGACTTAACCGAACACCTCAAGGCACGAGCTGACGACGACCATGCAGCGCCTGTCACCACAGTTCCAAAAGGCACTTTTCTGTTTCCAGAAAATTCTGTGGGATGTCAAGCCTAGGTAAGGTTCCCCGCTTATTATCGAATTAAACAAGATGCTCCACCGCTTGTGTGGGTCCCCGTCTATTCCTTTGAGTTTTAATCTTGCGACCGTACTCCCCAGGCGGGATACTTAACGCGTTAGCTTAGGCACTAGGTCGATTGAATAACCTAACACCGAGTATCCATCGTTTACGGCGTGGACTACCAGGGTATCTAATCCTGTTTGCTCCCCACGCTTTCGCACCTCAGCGTCAGTATCGGACCAGTGAGCCGCCTTCGCCACCGATGTTCTTCCAGATATCTACGGATTTCACTCCTACACCTGGAATTCCACTAACCTCTCATGCATTCAAGACTGGCAGTTTCGACTGCAGTTCCCAGGTTGAGCCCGGGGCTTTCACAACCGACTTACCAATCCGCCTACGTGCTCTTTACGCCCA
>PBFJ01000003.1 GCA_002718715.1 bacterium | reverse complement strand
AGCAAAAAAGCACTTAAAGAGTTAGCTTAATATTTCAATTGCCATTCTTTCGCAAAGTCTTGTTTCATTTGATAAATCACCTAAAATGAGATCTATTTTAAATTTTTCATCTTGATTAAGATTTTCTTTATTAAGGCTATTTACAAATTTTATGATTAAGGATGTATAAGCTTGACTTATACCTAGTTCTTTAGATCTCTCTACGATATCTAATTGCTGAAGAATTTGAACGGCAATATAATAGACTTTTGGTCTGTATTCTTCTACGAAGTTGTATTGAACAAAGTTTACAGAGTTTATATTTATTTCATTTAAGTACTCATTAACTACTTTATCTGATGATAAAAGGGTAAGGCAATCTATTAATTGCGAGTATTGTTCTATATGAAGCAGGATAGAGTTATGTATTTCGGATGTTATTATATCTATATTTGAAGCTTTTGGTTTTTTTGGTTCTTCTGGTTCTTCTAAAAATAATTCTCCTGCTAAATCAATACCGGATTTAGGAGATACTATTGAACCATTTTTATTTTTTCTAAGTAATCCCATTGCCAAAAGTCTTTCAATTATTAAGTCCATAGTGAAAAATTATTTGATCTACAATACACAACAATAGTGTATTTGTCAAGTGACAGGTAGTATAAATAAAAAAAGACCCAGCTAAGGGCCTTTAGTTTGTCTTTTAAAATTGAATTATTTTAATTCAGCAGTTGCACCAGCAGCTTCTAAGTCAGCTTTAATTTTTTCAGCTTCATCTTTAGCTACACCTTCTTTGATTGCTTTAGGAGCTCCATCAACTAGATCTTTAGCTTCTTTAAGACCAAGACCAGTGATTTCTCTTACAGCTTTAATAACTGCGATTTTTTGACCTCCTGCAGAAGCAAGAACTACGTCAAAAGAAGATTTTTCTTCAGCAGCTTCTCCACCAGCAGCACCACCAGCAGCAGCAACTGCAACTGGAGCAGCAGCAGATACACCAAATTCTTCTTCCATATGTTGTACAAGAGCAGCTAAGTCAAGAACTTTAAGTTCTTTTACTGCATCTAGGATACCTTGAGCTTCTTTACTCAATTCTGGTAATTTTTTTTCTTCAGACATTTTATAATTGTTAAATTTATTTTTTTATTGTTCTTTGTCTACAATTGCTTGTAGTGTGCCAACGAATTGACGCATAACTCCATGAGTAACACCATGGAATCCAGAAATAGGAGCTTTCATTGAACCTACCAATTTCGCAAGTAATTCTTCCTTAGCTGGAATTGCAGCGTATGCTTTGGCTTTGTCTTGACCAAAAGCTTCGCCGTCAAATATTCCTCCAGTTAATTCAAGAGTTTCGTATTCTTTCTTTAAGTTAGAAATAAGCTTAGCCCCAGCAATTTCATCTTCGTTAGATAAAATAACTGCGATTGGACCTTCAAGTGCTTCAGTTGGGATTTCTTTGATACCAATTTGCTCTGCAGCAAGTTTAATCAAAGTTTTCTTTGCAACTTTACACTCAACGTTTGATTCTCTTAAAGTATCACGTACTTTACCAAAATCCTTTACGCTTATTCCAGTGTACTCAGAGAAGAAAATACTCTTTGCATTTTGGAATTTATCAATCAATGCTTCTAATTGCTGTTGTTTTCTGTTTTTTGATACAGCCATTTATTTAAATTAAAAGACACTTGGTGTGTCATAGACCAAGCGTTACAACAAATCAATTAAGATTTAAGCATGCATTATTTAGCCTCGGCAGGGTTTACAGTCAATTAACATACCTACTGTCTACGACACGTTACACCAAAAATACTACTTGTATAATCAAAAGTCAACCCAAATTTTACTTTAGCCTCATATTGGATAATTTCTTGTGTTTATGGTATAATTATTAGATTTAAATAGCTTTATGGAAAATAAAAATCAACCAAAGAAAAAATTAATATTTTCATCAGCTGAAGACAAAACAAATCAAAGAATAAAAGACAAAGGTTTGGATTTGAAACTTGCTCAATCTAAGTATCAAAAAGGTGATGATTTAGACTCTCAGATTCTATCGCAAATGGTAGATAATTTAGAGCCTAAAAAACAAGATGAGTCTAATACACAGCTTTTAAAAGAGCTTTCTTCTTACAATGAATTTGATGATGACTTAAATATTCAAACCAAATTTTCGCTTCAAATGCAAAAAAGAAAAAGAATATATAAAAATCTTTTCCTGGTAGTTTTAATGACATTGATTTTTGTTTTTTCATATTGGATTCAAAATGACATTATTGATTTTTCAAAAAATATTTTAAAGTCCCAAGATGAAGTAGGAAGTGTTGATTTAAACTATAAATCTGAATTTTTATTTACAACCTTACTGAACTCATCTGTAGTTAATAAACAAATTGCAGTTTTGTCACTTGAATATCTAGAGAGTCTAAAGACTTCCGAAAGTGTTTTTAGATCAAGATCCCAAAAAGAGCTTGCCTTAAAAAGAGCAATGCAGATAAAAGGTGATCTTACTGAAAGTTTTAACAAATTAAAATTAAATCTTTTAAAGTCACAAAAAAATAACCTTCAGGATAAATCTGTTTTAATTGAAACTATTAATTCATCTAGTGATTTAGCTGAAAGTCAAAAGTCAGACCTGGTAGCTTTATTAAAATTTGCACCAATTTTAAGTATTTTGAACCAAGATTATGAATCTTTAGAGGATCAAGAGTTTTTAGATTTTCTTAAGTCTTATTTAGAGGCAACAAATAACTTGCAACTTAATAATTTAGCTTTTCTTCAAGTAGATAAGTTTAACCAAAATAAGTTTTTGCTCGATTTAGAAAAAACATTACAAAATGCAGATTCTAAGTTCGAACTATTTAAAACTAGTCCAAGAATCGAATTAGTTTCAGTTGAAGTTAATCCAAGTTCTAAGCTAGGGAGTATTAATTTAAATATTAAACTTGATCAAAAAGAGCCTCTTAAGGATTTCCTAAATATCGAAGAAAGCTTTCTAAATTCAAATAATTTTAAGGGTGATCTTTCTAAAAGCTTTAATTTAGAATCTCTAAGTAAAGAAGATTTTTATAATTTAAATTTAAAATTTCAATATATATAACATGCAAATCAATTTATCCAATTTTTTAAAGAGCGGATTTCAATACTTGGTACTAACAGTACTTATGTTAAGTTTTGCAATTTTTGTTAATTATAAAATCTACCAGTCAGAAAATTTTAAAGCGGAGCAAATTTCTAGTCTAGAAAGTTTTATTAATAAAAATCCTTTATTTATAAATAAACCTATTTTTGAATACGAAATGCAGTCTTTTGAAAGTCCAAAGCAGATTTTAATTACTTTTGAAAAATTTATGCAAAACTATCCTGATTTAAAGCTTAAGAGTTTAAGCTTAACTGAAAAGGAAGAGAATTCATATCTAGTTTCTTTATCAATAGAATCTACTTTTGAAAACTACATCAATTTTATTGATGACTTAAGTTTAAAAAGTCCTGTTACTTCAGATTTTCCATTTGTAGTTGAGATTAACACTTATAAGTTGGATGTTCCAAGTTTAGACAGCAATGATTCAAGTAATTTTAAATCTACTTTTTTAATTCACACTCTTTAATATGGCAAATATAATTAAGCAAAATGCAGATTATCAAAAATTAGAAAGTTCTGTTACTTCCCAAAATGTACCAGAGATGGTGCTTGATACGCTTAGTTTAGCTCTTAAGGTTGGTGTTTCCGATGTACATATTCAACCAGAAGATGAAAAAGTTTATATTCGATTTAGGATCGATGGGGTAATGCATGATGTGATTACCTATGCGACTATGGTTCATCCTGCTATTTGTAGTAGAATTAAAATTATTTCAAATCTAAAAATAGATGAGACTCGAATTCCACAAGATGGACATGCTCAAGTAACCACGGTTGATGGGAAATCTATGGATTTAAGGGTTTCAACCCTTCCCACTATTAAAGGAGAAAAAATTGTAATGCGTTTGGTAGACAGATCAAAAGATATACCAACCTTAGAAAGTTTAGGGTTAAGTGAATACAATTTGAAGTTACTAAAAGAGGCTCTAAAAAATCCAAACGGTGTAATTTTAACCTCCGGACCTACAGGGAGTGGTAAAACAACCACTTTATACTCGGCTTTAAATTATTTAAATGATGGTAAAAACAATATTTTAACCATTGAAGATCCAGTTGAAATACCTTTAAAGGGAACTTCTCAGGCTCAAACAAAAAAAGAAATTGGATTTGATTTTGCCAAAGGTCTAAGAGCAGCATTAAGACAAGATCCAGACATTATAATGGTTGGTGAGGTTCGTGATCAAGAGACTTTAAATACAGCTATTGAGGCATCCTTGACTGGTCATTTGGTGTTTTCAACCATTCATACCAATAGTGCAATTGAAACAATTTCAAGAATGATAAACATGGGGGTTCCAAGGTATTTATTGGCAAGTTCAATTAGATGCGTAATAGCCCAAAGGCTAGTACGAAAGGTAAATATAGATGCTGTTGATTACAAGCAAAGCCCAGCTCAAGTCGAAGACTATATTAAGGCTAATCTTAAAGACTCTCCAGCTCAATTTTTAAAGGATATTGACCTTACAGATCTTAAGATACCCCACTTAAAAGAGGGTCTTACGGATTTAGATAAATTCAAAGGGCGTGTACCTTTATATGAGATTTTGATTTTCACTGAAGAGTTTAAAAACGCATTGGTCAGTGGTGAGCCTATTAGTGAGTTAAGAAAAATTGCCAAGAAAAATGGAATGGTGACATTGTTGCAATCAGGACTAAGGAGTGTTTTACAGTCAAAAACAACCCTGTCTGAAATTCTTAGAATTGTTAATTCTTAAAAATGAAAGAAAACACAAAATTAAATGTATATACTCAAAGTCAAACTGATTTAAGTTTGGATCAGGGCACTCATTTAGAAATTCTTTCTTCGGTTGATCCATCAAGTGTTACCTCTGTAACAGAGTTTGAAGCCCAGGGTCTGCGCGATAAAATCAAGCAATTGTTTTCATTTTCTAGAAATAAAATTAAACTTTCAGTTTCTCAAAAGTTATATATTTTTGAAAATATAGCATTGCTTTTAGATTCTGGTATTGCCATAGACGAGACTTTTAATATTTTACAAAAACAATCTCAGGATAAAAAAATAAAATTTGTGTTAGAGATATGTCTTTCAAGTATTAAAAAAGGTAAAAAATTATCTGACATCCTCAAAAGCTTTCAGTCTTGCTTTGACTCAAAGGAGATTGGAATGATTTCTGCAGGGGAATCAATTGGTAAATTGACTTCAAGTTTAAATCAGCTAAGTAATGATTTGAAATTTCAGTTAGAATTAAAAAATGAAGTTAAAAAAGCATCAATGTATCCAATTATGGTTATGATTTTTACTTTACTAGTTGTGGTAGCTATGTTGAAATTCGTTATTCCTCAGGTGAGTGCTCTTTTTGTAAGTTCTGATATGGAATTGCCCGCGGTTACACAAGTTATAATATCTATATCTAATTTTTTGAATGACAACTTTATACTTTTCTCAAGCTATATTTTGCTTATTGTTGTTCTTATATCTTCTTTCTTGAAAACTTCAATGGGTAAGCGAATATATGACTTTTTGCTACTAAATTTGCCATTTGTAAAAGATATTCAACAATTAAAGAATCAAAGTTTATTTGCTCAGACTTTAGGATCCTTGATGTTAAATGGTGTTTCTATAGTAAGATCATTGGAGATCACTCGAGATTCAACTGCAAATTTTTATCTAAAAAATTACATTTTTTATTTATTAGAAGACGTAAAAAGTGGTATAAAGCTATATGATGCTATGTTTTTAAGTCCGTATTTTTCAGACTTCTTTATTTCGCAGTTAGCAGTAGGTGAAAAGTCTAGTAATTTACCCCAAGTTGCATTGAAAGTTGCCAGTAATAATCATAAAAATCTCTCTGACAAGTTGCAAAATTTTACAAAGCTTTTACAACCTGTTGTTATGCTAGTGCTTGGTGGTGTTGTTGGAACAGTGGTTCTGGCTATCATGTTGCCGTTAAGTCAAATGATATCTAATATAAATGTATTTTAATTAAACTTAAGATTTCAAATATAGTAAGTCAAATTATTTGCCAAAAGTGCAAAAAAGACACATTCTATTTCTAGTTTAATTAATGTTTAACCCATGAACAAATATATACAAAAAGGTTTCACTCTTATTGAAATCTTAATTGTGATCACTATTATAGGTGTTTTAGTAGGGTTTTTACTACCTAATCTAACAGGTATAGGTGGAAAAACTAACGATATTGCACGTAAAAAACTTCTTGGAGAGGTTGTTTCTAACGTAGAGATGTACTATTTAGAAGAAGGAACTTATCCAGAAGGTATATTCTGTATTGACGGAGATGAAAATGCTACTGCCTCAGAAGTAGCATTGTTAGCTTACTCTGGAAACGTTGCACCTACGCAAGAATTCTCTGGGACTGTAGAGGCTTACTGTGACGGAAACGAAGAAAATGTTTATTATCAGGCTCTAGAGGACAGTGCAAATGGTAATTATGCGGTTTTTATGCTTGCGGAAGATTCTGCAAATCATGATTATGAATTTAAAGCAGGTAGCATTGTAACTACTACTCAAGCAGATGGAGAAGTACTGAATGTAGCTAATCCTGATGGAGTAAATGTAATGGCAATAATTAAATAGCCTTATTTCTCTTTAATCTGATTTTAAACCACTCTAAAGAGTGGTTTTTTTAATGCTGTTTTTGTCAATTAAATTTTGCTTGGAATTTGTTAATTTTTCGTTAATTTTCTTGTATATTATTGAGGTATAAATAATTTTATTTTTCCTTTAATGAAACCCAAATTTAATTTATTGAAAGTTTTTCAAAAAAGTTTATGTGCCTTTTTAATTTTTTCACTAACTTCTGTTAGTTTTTTAAATGAATCATCGGTGGCTTTTGCTTTAGAGAATTTAGATTTTTCTGATCGTGAAAATTTAATATTGATACTTGCAGATCAGAACTTAATGAATGAATCAGATTCTTATTCCGGTTTAACCCAAGAGTATAATGGTTTATCTACTACCAGTCTTTCACAGAGAGTAAAAAGATATGCACAGGATGTTCGTAAAAAATTTACTAATACCGACGTAAATATAGTGAATGTAAATCCTTCTAAGAATCCTATTGAAATAGCAACCTATTTAAAGAATATTTACTATAATAATTATTCTGATTTTAATAACTATGAACTTAAAGGTATCGTTTTAATTGGTAACGTGCCTCTTGCAAAGTTGTATAATCAAGATCAGTCTATACTAAGTATGTACCCGTATACCGACTTTAAAGATCCAGGGTTTTTGTATAATCAAGAACTAGAAAGGTTTGAAGTTGATCCGGCAAAGTATAATTATAGTCCTGAAATTTGGCATGGTTTAATCAACTTTTCTGAAAGCCAAAATAACTACGCGGATATAGCTAGTTTTTTAGATAAGAATCATTTAAATGCCATTAAGGCTTTGGGTTTTTCAAACGCAGATAGATCTAGTATTATGCTTGCTGATAGTTTTAATGAGTCCAAACTTTTAATTGATGAAATTAAACCTCTTTACGATATTTTCCAATCTGCTAATAGGTATTTGGCTCAAAACAAAGTTACAAAAGAGGTTGTTAAATCGCTTAATGCAGAAAGCGTGATTCCTGAGTTTGAGCAAATTTTAGAAAATTTAGATCAGAATGCAGATACAATGATGCCTACGGTATTAAAATCTTTAAAGGTTAGTGCTGGTGAGCTTTTCAAAAATGCAGTGCGTAAATCAGCTGAAAAAGCTATAAGCACTGGGAGATATAATGATTCTAAGATCTACTCGCCGTTTTTGGCTATTGAGTACCTGGATGATTATGCGGCAACTTATCTAAAAAATTTAAATAAATTTGTTCAGGGGGAGTATGTAAAGGCTTTTGAGAAAGTTGCTGTTCCGGTGAATATTTTAAAGGGTTCTTCAATCTCATTAAAAACTTTTGATAGGGATGGTAATTCTCAAACGATAGGAAGTAAGAATTTTTTAAATCACGGTATTGACGACTCTAACTTTGAATTATTGGATTTTGATGTTCTTCAAGATGAAACCACTGTGATTATTGCTCATGAGCCACAAATTCACGGTAAAGATTATCGAAATATAAATAGTTCATATGATTGTAGAATATATAGAGGTGGAGGTTTAAAGGATGATGTTTATAAAACAATGTATAACAACAGGGGGAGTCTAATTGGTGTAAATCCAGAAGACCAAGGTCCAACTTGTTATAACCCACCAAGACAAACTCAAAATTATAAACTACGAAGAAGTTCTTATAGAAAAGATCTTGACTCTAGTAATTGTACTTTATTCAGAGGTGATGTTCTTCAGGATGAATATCGAGGTTATCCAGTTGAATTAGATTATGAAAGTAAGTTGGATGTAAGATCTTGTTTTGCTATGAATAGCTTCGATGAGTTTATCGATAAAAAAGGTATTTTTACTTTTTTTGGATTGCCGGTGAATGCAGGTAATACTCCATTGTTAAATCGATATGAGAATTCCGATGATGATTTTATAGGTGATTCGATAGACGGTCCTTTTAATTTATCTAGAGCTTTTGAGGTTTTCCTTGATGATTACGACCCACAAGATTGGCATTTGTTTTCATCTTATTTTTTAGCTAACCCGGTTAAAAATACTTTTATTAAAGAGAATCCTTTTGGTGATGAATCTGAAATTGCTACCCTAAGAATGGACGTAACCAAATTTCCATCAAGTAAAAATATTTCTTCTTTTACTTTACACGCTGATCCTAACGGAAATATAGTTGAAAAAGCTTTGATATCTGGAAATCTAAATTTACCAGTGGACCATAGAAATTATGTGACGTATTATGACTATCAAGGAGAGTTTCAAAAGGATATACTGCCAGATGCTTTTTATGCTAATTCTTCTTCTGAATATTTGCAGCAGGTAAATTCGGTTCTTGCGAAGATGAGAACTGTTAATTTGCCAGTAGAGGATCAATCTATGTTGGAGCAAATTTTTTCTAATCAATATCAAGATAATCTGAGTTCCAATATTGATATTGAAAACGTTGAATATGCAAGTCTCCCTAAGATTGAATTTTTAATCAATTATCTTTCTTTAGATTTAAATGCGAAGTATAGATTGATGCTTAAGAATTTATTGGATGCTGATTTTCCATTAGATATTGATGGATTTAATCAAAGTTTTGATTTTGTTGAGATTAATAGTTTTTCAAGTGAAGATGAGATTTTATTTGATTTAACAACTCCTGATTTTGCAGAGAACCAAATTTATCAATCTTACCAAAAACCTCCGTCAGAAAGTATTATTGAGGATTTTAATGTAGAAAATAGTGGAGAGAGTTTATTTACATATTTTACAGAATACTTACCTGAGTGGTTTGAAGAGCAAAGTGATAGAGTCGAATCAGTATTTGATGTTGATTCATATGGATTTGTCTGGCCCGAGGAGGGAAGTACGGATTTTAAGTATTCATCTGAAATGCCAAGTAAGTTATCTATTCAAGATCTACCAAGGTTTGTAAGTCTTGATGCTGAACAGATCGAGTTTAGTGTTGTAGCATTGACTCAAAACGATGATGTAAGTAAGGATTATGAGGAAATATTTACGATAGATTCCTCTCAAAAAATACAAATTTTAAATCCTGATTTAGATGAAAATCAAGAGGGTATTCAGCTTAAGTTTGAAGATGGAGTTTCAAAAGTAAAAGCTGTGCCACTAGAAGAAGGAGAAGTTTTATTAGATATAAATAGTCAGTATCAGTATGTTCCACTTTTTGAGGGTAAATTTGAACTTTTAGTTTCTCAGGCTAAAGTAAACAAAGAAATTACAGGTCAGTTGAAAACAAAATTTGTTGATGGTTTGAATGTTAAGGCTGAAGAGTTTATGTCTTTTACTGAAGTATCAGCCGATGATGTTGTTCCGCAAAGTTTTAGTTTTAAGGTGTTGGATTCTAATAATTCCATCGTAGATTTTGGACCTCCAAAAATTTCTTCACCTAGTAAAAAAGTTAAAATTAGTCCAAAAGAAGGTTCTAATGGTGTTTATAACTTTGTGATTAAGCTGCCAAGAACAAAAGGAGAGTATGATTTTGATATAGAATTCAATGGTATTGAAAAGCTAAGTCATTCTATAAAGGTTGTCCCTGGAATGCCTTCTAGGTTAAACCTGGTAACTGGAGAAAAATTGCTTTCTGGATTAGAATCAAATGAAATATTAATAAAGGCCACTTTATCTGATGAGTATAATAATTTAACTAATCTTAATTCTGATTTGGATATTCAGTTTGATCAGTCTAAAGTGACTTTGGATCAAAGATCACAATCTAGATTGTCTAATGGTCAAGCATCATTGAGGTTTAATTCTATTCCACTTCAAACAGGATTTTTTGAGGTGATTATTGAGGTTGAAGATATAGAAGAAACTCTAAAGTTTAATTTAGCTCTAGGTCTAACCAAAGATGATATTCAAGGATTGAACTCAAATTCTTTAAGTTATTTATTAAACACTAATCAATCTGAACTATATAATTCCAAATCCGAATCCTTGTTGTTATCCGGGAAAACTCAAGCGGTGATTACTAATACCAATTCACATAAGGAAAATCAAAAACTACTTACTATTCATCCGGATAAAAGCTTAGAAATTTTTCAAGATACAAAATTAAGTAGTCAGCTGGAAATTAGTGATGATAGACTTAATTTAAACTTTTTCTATGTAGACCAAAAGTTCTTAAATATTCCTTTTGTTAAATCTGAAAGTCTTAGAATAACAACCGATCCCGCAAGTTACATTGGCCAGACATTTATTTTAATCGAACCATCAAGTGAAAATCTGGATATTGATTTTAATTCAAAATCTTTAAGTTTTGATGACCAGGAGTTGATTTCAATCGATGAAGGATTAATTCTTTCGGATCAAGTTTCAATTTCACCTTCAGTTAATGAATTAGATATTTTAAGTTTCGATTTACTATATAATGATACTAAAGTTGCAAGCCTGTTTTTGAATCCTGAAAAAGGACAATTTGCGCAGAGTCCGTTTTATTATGAACATCCAATTATTACTAAAAAGTCAGAAAACACTCATTCGGTTTATAACTATTTAAATAGTGTTTCTTTCGTTAAGCCATATGAATCTGAAAGTTTATTTTTAAACCAAGCAAAATCAAATTTATCTAAAGGTATGGATAACCCATCGAGATTTGCGAATTCTCAAGATAAAACTTTATTATTGTTTACTTCAGGGCAAGCCATGGGGCCAAGTATGATGTCATATTCTGATTTAACAACAGTATTAATTGGAGATCCAACTTTGAAATTAAATAATCTTATAGAAGGACAAGGTAAATTCAATAAAACTCTTGGGCGAAAAATTGCAACCTTAAGGTCTACAGCTGAAAGTATGTTAGATACTGAAAAATTTATTATAATCGGAGATGAAGAAGGTTTTATTTCAATTTTTAACAAAGAAACACAAATTCTTCAGAATTCTCATATTAAGCTTCCTTTAAAACCTAAACAATTAATAGTCTTAGATGAAGATCCTTTGGAAGTTTTAATTTTATTTGAAGATCATTGTCATCTAAAGGATACATGTACCTATATTCTTAAAGAAGATTCAGGAGAATTAGTTTTGGATAGATTTGACTTACCAGAGAAGATCAAGCCGCAAAAAATCTACACTGCAGATCTTAACAACGATTCTTTGTTTGATCTAATGGTATACGACTCAGATTTTAATTTTAGAGTTTTTCATAGAGATGAGAATCAAAGACTTGAGAAAAAATTTGAATCTTTCATTTTTCCATATCCAGCTAAGTATTTCTTAGATGAAAACTATGTTTATTTAAAAGATGAGAATCTAGATAATCCAACAGATAATTTTTCTAACCTAAAAAGTCATTCTGAGTTAAATCATTCAAAATTTGATTTAAATGCAAGTCAAGATCCTGAAGATCCAAATATTTTAAATATAGAAATTTTTACTGATGTCTTTAGATCAACAAGCGATGGTCCTTTCAATAGTCCAGTTGCAGTAAATCTTCCTGATAATGCCTTAAGTGCTTCTTTAATGGTAAATAATCAGCTGTTTAATATGACCGAATTAGATAGCGGTAGTTATAATTATATTAGTGATCAAAGTTTTAATTTTAGTACTTCTACGACATTAAAATTTTTAATAAAAATAAATAAAAATTCTGTTTCAGATCTACCATTTGTAGATACTGTAGAAGATGAATTCACAAGTAATTTTATAAATCAAACCCATATTGATTTTATATCACAATCAAATATAGCTCCAGATAGAAATATCAAAGATTTCTCTATTGAAATTGTTAATCAATCTATTGGTTCAGATGGACTATTAGATATTAAAATTCCATTTGTTTCTGGTTCAAAAATTTTATATTTACAGTCTTCTGAGTTTGGATATCATCCTGTTTATCAATTCTTAGCTCCTCCTAGAGTTAATATTTCTGAAAGTATGGATTTTGATGTTGCAGGGATTGCCGATAAAACTGAAGATGAACTAAATGCCTATGCTGAAGAATCAAGAATTAAACAGTTTTTTACCGATTCTGATCAAGATGGAACTAGCGATTTTTATTCAGCTGCTATGAATGAAATCCAAGATTATGCAAACAAAACAGAAGAAAGATTAAAAGATTTAATATGTGGAGATAGTTGTATTGCAACACCTTTTAATGATGCTCTTTTAGTACCAGGAAGTATGCTAAGCCCACCAACTCCTTTATTTGGTGCAGCTTGTCCATGGGGACCGATTCCAATTGGGTTTGGAACACCTGCCTTCCCATGTGGATTTAAACTTTATTTATCACCAACTCTTACAGGTAGTTTTGTATTAGCACCATGTCTTGGTGGTCAATGTCTTAAGTTTCAAGTAGCGACATTACCAGATAATGTATGTAAAAAAGTAAATAAATCAATTATTGCAGGTATGAATTATGTAGCAGAAGGGGTATCGAATGCAAGTGGTGGAGTTGTAAGTCTTGAAGATAGAGGTGCTCCTAGAAAATTCAATCCACCTTCTTTTCCAGCAATATTTTCAACTTGGGCTAAAAATCAATTTTTTGAAATTGTTAAGGTAATAGACATGCCAGATGTTAACGTTATTTATCCAGTTTTAAATGCAGATAACAACCTAGAGTTCTCAAGCCTTAATAGTTGGGCAAGAGAGTTTGGATTTTATACTAACGAAGAAGATCTTTCGGAAATTGATTCATTAAACCCCTTTCCAAATTGCCCAGAAAAAATTGCAAAAGATGATTATAAATCCGTAAAAGAACAATGCGGAAACTACAAAGATTATAATGATTATTTAGCTCATAAAAACAGTTTATTTACTAGGTATACGCAAAATCAGCAAAAATATTTTGAGGAACTTTCAAAAATGCCAATTTGGGAATTTGAGACTGAAAATTTGTCGATAAACTTCCCAAAACCCGACAAAAAAGAGTTAGCAAAATTCTTTAGAAGTATATTGTTATCTTTAAACAAGACCATTCAAAATTTCTTAAAAGCTTTTTACTCTTGGGGATGTATGGATTATCAAGATGTTCCACCTGCAGATAAATTAGGAGATTATAATTTAGAAAATTTAAATGACAGAATTAAAGCAAGCTTTAGTACTTTGAACGACCCTAGGAATGAAAATATGGGAGGTCCAGATATTGAATGGACGTATAAAGATAAAAAATATCCAAATTTTTCGGGAGAAAATAGTTTTATCTCTGCAATTAAAAAGCAATATGATACTCAAGCTGATGACGATGAAGATGTGTTTAGTTTTTTTATTGATCTTATTTTAGGCGGTCAACTTACAAAAATTGTTTCGGTAGTAAATGAACCCAACGGGGGACAACAGAGTGATAAACAAAAAGCTTGTATTGATTTTGCTATGGGTATGGAAGGTTTAACTACAAATTTCTACGAAAGTTACCAGTCAGCTTTATTATGGAGAGATATGCCTTTACAAATATTTGAAATTCAAGATTTTATTTCAAAATTTGCTTTGCAGGTTCTTGACTGGGGAGATCAAATATTAACAAATATATTAGGTTGGTTTGCTGAAAATACTAAGAATTTATCTACTTGGACAAAAATGTTTGAATCTTTGATAAAAATTTACAACAACTTTAATTTTATTTTCCAGATCTTTGTTGATTTCTTTGACAAGTGTGATGATTGTAAAACTAGAAGGGGATCATCTTTTATTGATATAATTTTAGGTTTAATTCCTGATATTGGTAACACTATACCATTTATTGAATTTCCAAAAATTCCAGACATTACTTTAGATATTTCAAAAATTAAAACTGGATTATTTATAAAAATGCCAATTATAAAATTCAATCCGTATCCATTACCTCTTCCAAGGATGAATTTTGAAATGACATTTCCTTCAGCTCCAGATATAGATATTGGTGTTGTATTTGGTTCAATTAAAGTTCCTGTTCTTCCACCTCCACCTGATTTATCAACATTGATTGATTTTCCGGATTTACCAAAAGTACAAATTCCATTATTACCTGTAATTCCAGTAGCGCCAGAAATTGCTGATGTTGGAATTGATATTCAGGCGAAAATTGGGGCAGAACTTGATTTAATTAAACAACTATTAAGAATATATTGCCTAGTTCAAAAAGGTTTAATACCGGTTCCGGAGTTAACTTTGTCGCAAGCAATTCAAGATATGACAGCTCGACCATTAGACGTTGTATTACCAATAGACAAGCAAATTTCAATCCAATTACCAGACTTGGGTATTGATTACGTAAAAGAATATCAAGCAATATTAGAATCTGACCTAACTTACGAAACTGATGCAATCTATGAAGGTTTAAACTCTTTTTCTCAATCACTAAACTTGCAAGTACAAGAAGCAATGCAAGTATACAATAAAAAAATTCTGGAAATTAATGAACTTTTAGATTACAAATATGAAGTCTTAAAGGAATATCAATTTGAAGATATAGAATTAAATGCTGAAGTTGGTTTAGATATGAAAACGGCTTTTGATTTACTTGCAAGAGCTACTGAAATTGAAGCAAAAATAAAACTTCCAAGTACTCATACCGTAATTGAAATGACTGATTTTAAACCTCGAGAAAATTTTAAAGTTGAAGACTCTATATTTTTTGATCAAGATAAACTTAATAACGCAAAATACGTTGCAGATCTTATGTATGAAAATATAGACGATCGAAATATTGCATCAATCAGTCCAGTTAAATTTACGCAAAATAAAAACATTGTTTCAGATTTACTACCTAAATCAAAAATAAGTAGCGATACAATTAAGGATTTCACAAAGCTTATTGATAACTCTCAAAAATTAGATCAAATCGTTCAAGAAAGATCTAAATTCCTAGCTCAAGCCGAATCCGATGCTGCTAATCAAGGAGTTGAAGCCAAATTTCCAACGGGTGTTCATTATGTAAGTCCAGATGGCTCATTCTCAAGATTATATGCCTTTGATAATCAAGACGATGCGAAAAATAATTTTATTTTTACGAACCTAGATTACGATTCAGACGATGACATTGTTCATTCGATTGATAAAGAAATTTTCTATAAACCCATGAACTCTCAGAGAAATTTTAGACTTGGTAGTAATGATCAGATTGAAATTAGAGAAAATCTAGAAAAAGAAATACAGACTTTATCACCACGAGATATTCAAATCACATCATCTTTTGAAGAAATTCAAGTTTCTTTTAACAATTATTTAGATCTTGATAATCAAGTTGTTGATATTTATAAACCTGGCACAGATAAACTTATACCTTTCAGGCGATATGTGATATTGCACAATGAAAATCAAGAAACGGAATTTGAAAAATTAAATCAAGTGGAATCTCTTAGCGGAGTAATATCTAAAGGAGGTTTTGAAGAGATGTTTGTTAAAAAATCTCAATCATCTAGTCTTAAGATTAATATTCCTTTAGGTCTTTACAGTTTAGTTCACAGTTCATTGATTAACTCCAATTTACATACCTTTAATGGGCCAAAAGCTTTATCAATTGATTTTTGTAAAGATAGAGTAGCTCCAACAATCTCAGGTAATATACCAGTTATCGCAAGTCCGGTTTTATTTCAAGATATTGATCTAGACTTAAACACAAGTACAGATATTGGAAGTCGTATTACAGCTATGTCTGTTAATTATAAAAATCAAGCATACTCTTTGAATCTTTTAAATCCAATTTTTAACTTACCAAAAGTCACAAGTGCCCAACTTGATAAAATAACTATTCAAGCTGTGGATTTAGCAGGTAATCAATCTAAACTTGAAATTAATCCTAAACTACAAAATCTAAATATAGTTTTAGATAAAGTATCTAATACAAATGTAATAGGGAAGATTGTTCCTAGAGTTACTGAGGGAAATGTAACTATTTTAAAATCCAATCAAGATAGGCTAATTCCTATAAAAACCAACCCAGTAGAGGATTCAGCTTTTGAATTTAAATTTGCTAATCAAGAAAACCTTCAAATTACAGACAATAAAAATAAACCTGCATTAGAAATTGAAGATAATAATCTAATAATAAATGATAAATCACTAGAATTTACAGTTTTAAATTCGTATGAAGATTTAGATCTATTAACTATTTTAGTTTCAAAAGATACCCAACCTGTAACAAAAGTTTCACTAAAAACTGACTCAAATTTGAGCCCAGAAGTTATAGACTCAAGGAAAGAGAGTCTAGATTCCAGCTCACAGCTAGTGATTGTTGACGAAAACATAGAAGATAATATTGCGATTGAAATAATCAATGATCCGCTTAACAAGCTTGATCAAACTGCTATTGTAAAACAAAATGAAAAAACTATCCTCGCTGTCTCTAGATTTGCTAATCCGGTATTAATAGATAAACAATTCACTCTAGAGCTTGATTCAAGTAGTAAAAATACAGACCCAGAGTCACTAGACGAACATTGGATTGTGTTGAGGGGGAATAGTAATGGAAAGGATTTAGTTAGTTTTAAAATACAGAATTTAAAAGATTCTTTATCATTAGACCAGTTTAAAAATTCTGATTACCAAAATCATAATCAACAGATAAAAGATAATCCAAAAGCTGGAATTAGTGATCTTGATTTAAAAGCTGATACTCAATTCTCTGATATTGATGAAAATACAAAAGGATTTGAACAGATCAATAGACTAGCAAGACTTGGTATTTTCCAAGGGGTAAATATAGATGGTCAAAATTTATTTTTACCAACTAACTTTTTATTAAGAAGTGAATTTGCAAAAACTATTCTAAAGATTTTATGTATTCAACCAAGACCAGAAAGTTATTTAGCTCCCAATGTATTTTCAGATATTTTATTTTCAAATACATATGATTGGTTTTACCCAATAACAAAAGAAACATTTTTCCTAGGGATATTTGAAGGATATAAAGGAGAAATTAATAATCTAGGACAAAGTCCATTTAAACCATTTGACACCATTTCAAGAATAGAAGCTGTTAAAGTTATTATGGAAGCCCTTGAAAATATGGATATAATAACTCTTAAAGATATAAAAGAGAAAAATCCGTGGTACACAGACTACTTAAAATTTGCGCAGGACTTAAATCCAATTTTAAAGGACTCATCCATTGATAAGTCAAACTTCTTACTTACTCAAAGTGAAGCAGAAGATCCAAACCAACCAATTTCCAGACAAGATTTTGCAATTTTAATCTCTCGATCTCTAGATATTTACAATTGTATAGAGCAAAGATCTAAATTAGGCTTGCCACTGGAAGATTATAGAATTGATGAAAGTAAAACCCATATTCAAGAATCAATCGAAAGAGCATCTAAAGAAGAAAATCTAGATCCTGTTGATTTATCTGAAGACAAATCAATCTTTGGTTTAACTAATGAACAAGAAGAGCTATTGAGTCCAGATGATAGCAGTGAAATACCTGATTCAAGTATTGGAGTTAATGACCCAATTTGTACTGCTTGTCCATGCCCTTACGAAAAAAAGCAAGGACTTTCATTGCAGGATAAAGATAAATTTTTTATAATATATGGTGAGTACGATCCTGTAAATCCAATAATTTATTCTACTTCAAAAGTATTTAAAATTAACCCTAATTTAGATGGTTAAAAACAAAAACTTACGTAATTTAATTTTTATTTTTATATTAGTTATCGTGATTTTATCTTCACAAATTTTTAATGTTCTTGCGACCCCACAGTCCTCAGAACAACAAAGAATTAGTGAACACATACAGCAAACAACATCTTCTGAAATTCAAGATAGACTGTCTAATCCAGGGGTGGTTTGCGACAAGGAATACATAAGAACTCTAAACTTAATTACTGCCGAGTTTTACGATGAATTAAAAGAAGTGGTAATGCAGCCAACATATGATTCAGCCCTATTGCAGGATTTCAAAGACACCTATATTAAGACAAAATATTTAATAAATCTTCACTTAACCGACACTGTTGAAAATTTAGAACGCTTGAGAAAATCGGAATCTAGTGCAACAGGTAAGAGTAAGCAAGATATTCAAGTAGAAATTGGAAGAAGCAGTAATTGCAATGTAATAACGCAAGAATATTTAGATGAAATTAAACATGTTTATAAATCTACTTTAACAAAAAGTGTTCAAGCAAAAAAGGGAGCAGTGATTCTTGAAAAATATGATCAAATAAATAAACAGTTTGAAAAACTCTTACAGGTTTCAGATGAGTCTGTTAAACAATTCAATAAAATAAATGACAATTTAGTATGTTATCTTTCAAAATGCCAATAAAAATTTTAGGTTTAATTATTTTCGCTTTTATTTCATGGAATTTAATTCCTAATTCTACCAGTAGTGCTCTAAATAGACATTCTCCCTATATAAAAATTACTGCAGAAAACATAGCTAAAAATAACCAATTAACCAATAAATTCCAAAATAAATTGGCACTCCTTCATGAGGAAGATTTTGTACTTGAAGCTTCGGAAGATTTAAAGAAATATCATGACATTTTAAAGCCCCCAACAAGTGCTTATAACATAACAAGCGATAGTTATGAAGTTTCATTGTATGAAAAATGTACAGATGAAAATGCAATTAAAGTAATTAAAGGTGTACCATTTCAGAATCTTTCGTCTATATGTTTACATCAAAGATTACATAAAAACTTTATGGATTATACAAGGGCTCTTGCTCAATCTTTAGGTGATCCTAGTCACAAAGAGTTTTTGAGAGCAAAAGTAAGTGAAGCTAACAGAGTTTCAGTAGATTTTTATACTGAAAATTATTCTGCTTATATTTTACATTCACAATATGATCAAATCAAAAAAGAGTTAGAAACTATGAATTCAAAATTATATGACGTCTTTATGGAGGTCAAACATTATCCTAACAAATTGCCGAATGCAACAACTACTTCTTGTACTTAAAAAGTACATAAAATTCACTTTTGGAATTATAATATTATTAAGCATGTCAAATGTATATGCTGAGATAGACCTAAAAGTTCAAAATCAAATTATGCAATTCTTATCTGAGGCAGTAGCAAACTATGAAAAAGAAGACTTAAATTTAACTAAATATTCTTATGGAGCATTAAGTAAGTACGATATAGAAAGCTACAGTGAAAGATTAGCAGGTGGCAGAGAAGGGTATGCTTTTAATCCAAGAAGAAGCGGTGTAAACAGTATACCACCATGCTGCGAACCCGATCTATATTTAAGTATTTTTGGAGAAATTCATTATAAAACAAATCAAGAAATTTTAGATGCAGCTACGGATCAGGTAGGATATGTTTTTGAATCAAGTTTTATAGAGAATTTCAGCTCGCGTGAAACAGCTAAGGAAGCAGTAAATGAAAGATTAAAATTAGAAAAAGTTTACAATGAACAGAAAGAATTAATTACAATTTCAAATGCAGCTATTTTAAAATCCAAAGCTTTTGAAATTTTTGCAAATGATTCTACCTTAGATTCAAATTTTGATTTGCTAGAAGATTTAAAAGATATAGAAAATCTACTTTTTGGAGGAAACATCCCTTGGGAAACATTTCAAATACCTCCTTTAAATCAAGATAGTTTATCAGCACCTACCAATCACGATACGAATTTAGAAGAAACAGATATCGATGAAGTAGTTGAAGAGCTAAAAGACGATATTAATCCTGAAATTCCAACTCAAAATCTAGATAATGATGACTCTCAGACTGATTTACCGGTAGACGAGGTTCAAGATTTTACACCAGATCAATGTGGAGTAAGTCCAAACTTGGCAAGTGAATTAGAATCACACTCCTCAAATAATCAAAATGATTCAGATTCTACAGATGATTTTCTAGGAAACGAAGAAGGAGATGATCCCCAAGAAGAAAATACAAATGAAAGTCCAAGTTTGAATATTGGAATGAATTTACCAACTTTTACAAATGCAAACCCTTTATTTCCTGAGTTCGAATGTTACTCCGGAAGTGATGTTGTTTACTCAACTGTAGGCCAGCCAGGTCAAAGATTTTGTTTTTATATTAAGGAGGTTAGGCAAAATTTACGATGGTTAACACCATCAAATAATTGTACTAATTGTATATTTGATAGTATGAATGAAAAGTTTGTAGAAACTAATGACAAAAATCTTATACCTCAAAAACTAACAGGTAATTATTTTGAGCCACCTATCTGTAAAAAAGAAGTTTTAAAGAAAATTAACAGTACAAATATTAACTTTATAGCTAAGTCATTATTTAGTCTTTCTAGTCCACAAAAAGGAATCCAGGAGATTAGTCCAGCTGAAATTTCAAAAAGGTTTAAAGCAAGCAAAATCGAATCACCACAGATAGATTTCACAAACACAGACAATTTTTTAGAGGTAGTTCGAGATATTCAAGATTATCAACAAAGAATTGTTGAAGCTCAGGTAGATCAACAGCTTAAGTTGTCTTTAGAAGAAAAAACAGCTACTGCAAATTCTGTAAACGCTCAGCTCTTAGAAAGAATTGAGTTATTCAACAAGAATCTTAAAAGTTTACAAGACTCAATTTTTTCTATCAAAGAGACTTCAAAATTATTTTTATCCAAACCAAAATGCCAATAATATCAAAATTCTTAAAATTATCGATAATTTCCATATTTATTTTATTTGTAACTCTTAGCTACACGAAAACTGCTGAGTCTCAAATGAACACTCTTGATAAGATCCAATTTACAGCAAAGTCTATTTATAATGGTCTTGTAAATTTTAGTTCCTACTATGAAGATTTTATAAATACTAATTTTGATGTTTATAAGGGAGCTAGGTATATAAATAATTTTTGTAATACTCGTGATAGATTTTTTGTTGTGGAGCAAAGGCAAGATTTATACAATCTTTTAGTTAAAAATGGGTTTGGATATACAAGAGGACAAATTGCAATTATCAATGAACAAATTAAAGTTTTAGAGCTTGAACTAATTTTCCTTAGAAATGTAGACGTTTATCAAACTCTTGGATATGGAGATAAATTGATAGGAGGATCAGAAACTGTCAATCAATTTAAAAAAGTAGGTTTACCACTTATGTTTGATAGACTTTCTAAAACATATGAAAAAATTTACAATGAGGATTCGGATCTAAAACAAAATAAAGAAAGAATTTATGAGTTAATCAATATATTTACAGAAAAATATTCTCACCGATTTAACTATTATGATAATTCCTCAAGCAAAAGTGTATTAAAAGATGGAGACTATAGTAAACGTGAATGTGCAGGGGGGGTAGGAGCTATTTTAGATAAAGCAGAAGCAGTTGCACAAGGCTACAAAGGTCTTGGTGAGGTTTATAAAAACAGTTTTGGTAAGGAAGCAAATAAACTTATGAGAACTATTAAAAAGTTTTGGAATACTTCAAAATCAGCATTTACTCTAGAGCTTTACAAAGATAAGTTGAAAAAAATATATGGATTTACAGAAGGACGAGAATATTCAGCTTGGGAAGGACTCACACAAGTAATGTCAAAAACGTTTCCAACTATTGAAAAGCAGGTTCAACAAATGAAAGATACCTATGGAGGTAAAGTAGATTCAAATAAAAATCTTGGAAATAAAACCCAATCAAAAGTCAATAAAATATTTATGGAATCCACAAATGTTGATCAATTTAGCCAATATTTAAACCAAACTACAACTTTTCAAGAGTATGTTTTCCTGCAAAATGCAATCGAAGAAGTCTCCAAAATACAGTCTGAAAAACAATTTGCAAGACTTGTTGACAATCAAAAAGCTGAAATTGCAGATTTTTCTTCTTTAGAATTAGCATCTGTTTTAGAAAAAACTAAGCAAACTATTAAAAAAACTAATAAGATTATAGAGGAAGATAACGAAGGAACTTTACTTGGAAATATGAAAAAAGTTCATGAGAAGCAATGTAAAGACGAATCATAAAAAAATTAAATACAATATAACCAATATAAAATGTCATCATTTTTATTACCAATTATAATTTTGGTACTTATTACTTCAATAAAAGAAGTAAAAGAATACGAACAAGGAGTAAAATTTACCCTAGGTAAGTTCTCAAAAGTTTCTAACTCGGGCTGGAGACTTGTGCTTCCAATTTTTCAAAGTATGGATATTGTAGATATGCGTACAAAAGCCGTAGATGTTCCAGATCAAGAGGCAATTACACTGGATAACATATCAATCTCTATTAATGCAGTTATCTACTACAATGTTAAAGATGCCCAAAGAGCTATCATAAACGTGGAAAGTTATAGGTACGCAATTTCTCAACTAGCCCAAACAACTATGAGAAATATAGTAGGTACTGTTGATTTAGATACTCTTTTAAGATCTAGAGATCAAGTCGCAGATCAAATTAGAAACATCGTAGAAAAAGCTTCGGATGAATGGGGGATTAGTGTTGAATCTGTAGAGCTTAAAGATGTAAGACTTCCAAATGATCTAAAAAGAACAATGGCCAAGGAAGCTGAAGCGGAAAGAGAAAAAAGAGCCGTTATTATTAAAGCTAAGGCTGAGCTAGAAGCTTCTCAAAATCTTTCCAAAGCTGCACATTTACTGGCTACAGCTCCAGGGGCCCTACACTTAAGAACTCTACAATCAATCAATGATTTATCTTCAGATCAATCAAATACCACAATCTGGATGGTACCAATTGAAGGATTAGAAGCTCTTAAAGGTATAGCTGGAAAAATCCCTAAAAAATAAAACAAAAAAAGCTCCCATGTGGAGCTTTTTTCTTTTAGTTGACTTGTGCCCCTAAAGATTCCAAAAAATTACTTAGAACTAAAATTAAAAGGTTTAAAGGGACAAATATAGACTGAAGATCTTCGATGTTAAATACCAAAGTTAATCCAATCATTAAAGTTAAAAAGCAACCAATTGCTGCACCCACAAAATTTTGGTCTTTTTTAGAGATAAGAATTTCAAATAAATTATTAATCGAAATAAAACAAACTGTCAGCATGAAAATTGCCAGCATACCTTTTGCAATTGCCATAAATACAAATGGCAGAGCGATTAAATTTAAAACTACCTGGCTAATTGAAAGTTTAATTATTAAATTTGAAATACCATTGCTTGGAAGTCTATAAGCAACATTATAAAAGTATCCTCCTAAAATATTGTTAATCAAAACAACAAAGTTAAATACTAAAATAAAGATAATAGCAAAACTCAGTCCGCTTTCAATTGTAATACCAGCTTTTGAAAAAGCTAAAAATAAACCAAGCCCGATTCCAGAGCTAATAAAACCTGCAATAATTGATAAAACTACGTAGTTTATTTTTGAAACTAAATTATTTTCCATTTTTTTGAATTAATTCTTCTTTTATTATAAGCAATACTGCAAAAGTAATGTAGATATCTGCAAAATTAAATACTGGCCATACTTGTAGATTGATAAAATCAATTACATATCCAAGTCTTAATCTATCTATTAAATTCCCAATCGCTCCTGCTAAAATTAAATATGTAAAACTTTCAGTTGTATTATTTTCATAATAAGACCAAATCGCCCAAGATGAAATCAAGACAGCGATTATTATTAAAATTTCTTGAGGAATTGGAATGGAAAAAGCTGATCCAAAATTTTTAACTAGCAAATCTGAATATTTAATTTCGATTAAATATTTTGAAACTTGATCTAGAGCTAGTAATAAAATGAATTTTTTCCACATATAAATTGTTTTTCATATAATAAACTATTTTTTTAGAAAAGTTAAAATTAAAAAAATATTAAATTTCAACTTCAAATTTTCATAAAAAATCACTATAATTCTAAAAACTTCTATTATAGCATTTTGAATAAAAAATATTTTAAATTTTTACTGCCTGTTTTATTACTTATTTCTTTTGGAATTATTATGATATCAAGTATCGGAGTTCCAAAATCAATAGATTTAACTAAATCAATCAACGATTTATATCCTAGTTGTGACACGCAAGGGGTAAATTGTTATTATCTTTTGATTAAGCATTTGTTTAGGGTGTTTTTAGGAGGTGTAGCGTTAATAGTTGCCTCGAAAATTAATTACAAAATTTATAAAAAATACGCAGTTTTTGGTTTTTCTGCAATGGTTATTACTCTTTTTGGGGTTCTAATTTTAGGAAATAGCTTTAACACAACTGCAACTTCTTGGATAGTCATTTTTAATAGTTCATTTCAGCCAACTGAAATCGCCAAAATTTGTATGATTTTATACTTTGCAGTTTGGCTAGACCAAAAAAAATCTGTTTTGCATGATTTTCAAAAAGGATTTATTTCTTTTGGAATTTTAGCTTCTGCAATTATGTTACCAGTAGTACTTCAGCCTGATTTAGGTTCAAGTATGGTATTTGGATTAATTGCATTTTGTATGTTCTTTTTTGCTGGTGCTCAAAAAAAACACCTGCTTGGAACTTTCTTAGTAGCCTTTATTGGAACCTTACTTGTTTTACCGACAAATCCTTACCTAAAACATCGGCTAAATGCATATATCAATCCAAGTTCTGATAATTGTGAGGTAACTCAAAATGGATACAGAAGAGATTATTGTTGGCAAACTCAACAAGCCAATATTGCAGTAGCTTCTGGTGGTTTTTTCGGACAAGGACTTACAAAAGGAACCCAGAAATCTTATTGGCTACCACAAGCTTCAGACGATTTTGTATTTGCAGCTTCTGCAGAAGAAATTGGTTTTTTTAGATCTTCAATGGTTGTAGGACTGTTTATGTATTTGATTTTAAATGGATTTTACTTTGTTAAAAGAATTAAAGAAAACTATGCAAGGTTGATAATTCTAGGGGTAACTACCTGGATTGCAGGCCAAGCTTTCATTAATATAGGGGTGAATATTGGACTTTTACCTGTTACAGGAATCACACTGCCCTTTATTTCTTACGGGGGATCGTCTATGTTAGCTACTTGTTTTGGAGTTGGAGTTGTGATAAATGTGATTAATAATAATTTAAAAAATATCAATGAAAATAGCACTGGTAGGAGGGGGAACCGCCGGACACATTATTCCTAGTATATCGGTAATTGAGAAAATTAAAGAAATTGATCCTAAAACAGAATATTTTTTTGTAGGTGCTGATCAAGATCTTGATAAAAAAAATTTAGAGTCATTTAGCTCTAAGTATTTTTTGCCAATTGCTAAATTAAGACGTTATTTTGATATAAAAAACTTTACAGATATTTTTATTTTATTGAATTCAATTTATAAATCCTATTGCATTTTAAGAAAAGAAAAACCAGATGTCGTTTTTTCTAAGGGGGGATTTGTAGCAGTTCCATTTTGTGTTGCTGCCAAAATTTTAAATATTCCAATTGTAATGCACGAGTCAGATTCTTCAATTGGCTTAGCAAATAAATTAATAATGCCTATGGCAAGCCAAGTATGGTTAAGCCACCCTTCTTCTATAAAAAAACGATATTTATCAAAAACACATGTCTTAAATTTACCGATTTTAAATTCTTTAGTTTCTCCTAAGTCGGCCTTTGAGTATTCTGAATATATTAACTTAGATAAAAGGAACCTATTGATTCTTGGAGGATCTTTAGGAGCTGAATATTTAAACGAAGTTATTTTTGAACATAGAGAGGAATTAAAGCATCACTTCAATATAATTCACGTTATAGGAATGAAAAACTTTTCTTCTAAGTACAAAAAAGAACAATCCTATATTCCTTTAGATTATATTAAGGACTTAGGGCCGGTTTACCAAGTTACCGATCTGTGTTTATCAAGAGCTGGAGCAGGAACACTAGCAGAGCTAGATAGTTTAAAAATTCCTGCGGTTTTAGTGCCACTTACCAAAGAAGGATCTAGAGGAGACCAGATTTTAAACGCTGAATACTTTGTTGAGAAAAATCAAAACTCCAATATTTTGTTAGAGTCTTATTTAGAGTCAAAAAGCTTATTAGAACATCTACTAAAATTACCAAATAGATCTTCAAAGCATTCTCCAAAAACTCAAGAAAAAGTAACTGAAAAAATTTACTCTTTGCTTAAAAAAGCATCATCTAAGGCTAAGTAAGCAAACAAAGCAATCGACAAACTAGAATCTTCAAGTGGGTGTAGAAATAACATTGGAATTAACAGTGCTAATAGTAAATAAGCATTATCTTTTTTGCTTATCCAAAATCTCTTAACAAGATCATAATAGCTCAAAACAAATAAAGTAAAACCTAAAAGACCGGTGTTAAGTAAGACTTGTAAAAAGTGACTTTCTGGAATTAAGGTTTGATAAACTCTGCTAGCTGGACCCGAGAAATTTAAACCATGTCCAAACCATAAGTTATCGAAAACCAAAGGGAGATTTTCAGTGAATTTCACAATATGTTCATTGCTAGATAAATTTGCATATTTTACAGAATAAACTACAAGCAATAATAAAATGAGTAGAGCAAGAGCTACTTGCCATTTTTTAAGATTCTTCTTGAATTTCAAACCGTAAAAACTCAATATAGCTAAAACACTACTTCTGGAAAAAGTAAAAAGACTCAGAAAGGCTGTTATAATTTTAGCTGACTTTACTTTGCTTAAGTAGCTTAGAAATAATAAATGTAATCCATAGTGATTTGGAGAACTTAAAAAGCCTTGAAATCTGCAAAGATCTTTAGCTTGGAGTTTTTGGCAAAAAGCTTGATCTTGTCCTAGATAAAAAGTTGACCAGTCATTTCTATAGCCTAAATTAATTAAAAAAGTGTTATTGGAAAAAGCCCAAATAAAAAAACTAATACCTAAAGCAAAGAAAGAGGAGTTTAAAAAGTAATTAAAAGATTTATTATAATCAAAAATATCTTTAAATGAGTTGAAAAACAAGAATATTAATAGAAATAATATTTCATATTTGATCCCATAAATTAGATTTTTAACTGAAGTAAACTCTAAAATTCCTAAAATTAATATGAATAATATATACAGAATCTGAATTTTATTTCTTTTAAGGAATTCTAGATCGGTTTTAACATAAGTTACTAAGCCTAATATAAGGCAAATCCCAAGTATAAGTTCTGTAAATAGCGAAAAATAATTTGAGAGTAAAGTGCTAAAGGCTAGACTGACTAATAAAGTGTTAAACGAAATTTGAAACAATTTTTTTAAAACAATCATAGATCTTGCAATTTTATTATAATTTTGTAAAATATATATGGTTTAAAACCAAAGTTTAATAATCTCCTCGAAACGAATTTAAACTTAAATAGTCTATAAAGACAAATTTATTATACGTTCAAGAAGAAAAAATCCCAAACGCAAAAAAGGGTTATTAGTCCGCCAATTAATTCTAAACGCTCAAAAAGCGTTATATAATTTAACTAGATCTAAAAGAACTCGAAGATCTTATAAAAGTTCTTTAAAATCTAGTCGTATTAAAGTTGAAAAAAATCCAGAAAAACAAATTCTTACAAATTTAGTGGTTTATTCACTGGTTTTTCTAGTTTTTAGCTCTACTTCAGCTTCCAACTCTTTATTGGCAACTAATCTAGATTTAAACGAAAACTATAACTATTATCTTTCTAAAGAAGATATTGAATTTAATACTTCCCAGTTGGTTACAACCGATGAAGGTTTTTTATTAAAAACTATTCCAGTAACTAATGAAGCCCAGATGCAAAACGACCTAAATTTTCAGGTTCATCAACTGCAACCACTTGAAAATCTAGAGTCTGTAGCTCAAATGTATGATTTGGATATTCAAACTTTGATTTGGGAAAATGAAATTGTAAATGTTGACTCCATAAAACCAGGAGATAACCTACGAATTCCTCCAATAAATGGTATTAGCCATACTATTAAAACTGGTGATAGCCTTCTAAGTTTAGCAAAAAAATATGATATTGATTACTCATTAATTGAAAAGTTTAACACTTCAAATACTCGAAATCTACAATTGGGAGATAGAGTTTTCATTCCAGGTGGACAAAGAATTGAAGTAAATTTAATTGCAGAATCAAAAGATGAAACCACCAGCGAAGATTTAGTCGCAGCTAATAATGAGCCTGCTCCGACTCTAGATATTACTGATGAGAATAATGTTGTTCCAAAATTAGCAAACCTTGAAACTGATATCGATGCTAATATTCTTCCAAATTTGCCAGAGCCAGATGTTGATCCTGGTACAACCACTGAAATTCCAGTTAGACAAAGACTAGATAGTAAAGTCGATTACAGCACTCAGAACCAAAAAGTAATAAACCCAGTAAAAGAAGTAGTTGTTACGAAAGAAATTTTAAAACAGACTGCACCTAAGACTAGTGGGTTTTGGGGGAAAGTTACTATAGGTACAGTTACACAAGGTTATAGAGCCGGGCATTACGCCTTGGATATTGCAAATGTACAAAAACCTAATATATGGGCTGCTGCAGATGGAACTGTTGAGACTGCCGAATACGGTTGGAATGGAGGATATGGAAATTATATTATTATTGATCATCAAAACGGTTATAAAACATTGTATGCCCACAATGAGCAACTGTTTGTATCGAAAGGGGACAAAGTTTCAAAAGGTCAAGTTGTAGCAAAAATGGGTAATTCGGGTAGAGTTTATGGTGCTACCGGAATTCATATTCACTACGAATGTCACTTGAAAGGTGCTAGAATCAATCCATATACATGTATGCAATAATCTAAAATATGCTTGAACTAATTATTCTCTCAATAATCCAAGGAATTACTGAGTTTTTTCCAATCTCTTCCTCTGGTCACTTAGTTTTATTTCAAAGTCTGCTAGGTTTTGATCCACAAGGATCTTTAGAATTAAATGTTCTTTTGCATTTAGCCACATTCTTTTCAATTTTAGTTTACTTTAAAGATGAAATTCAAAGTCTAATATTTGGGCTTTTTCAACTTAGAAAAGATAGTTTAACGCTTTTATATCAAATGATAATTGCAAGTATTCCAGCTGCAATTGTTGGTTTTACTTTTAAGGACTCTATATCTTTAATCTCAACGCCATTTTACGTTAGTATATTTTTCTTACTTACGGCTACTTATTTTTATTTTACGGAAAACAAATCTAAAAAATTAGATATTCAAAATCCATACCTTTTTGCATTCATAGTTGGCTTATCTCAAAGCTTAGCTTTATTACCAGGAGTTTCCAGAAGTGGAATCACTCTTAGTACGGCTCTTTTAATTGGTGCAAGTAGAGTTAAAGGCGCTAAGTTTAGCTTTTTAATTGGCCTGCCTGCGATTTTTGGAGCCTGTTTGCTAACCTTCAAAGATAGCACTAACCTGGGTCTTTATTTAAACACTGAATACTTAGTTTCTTTTGCTGTATGTTTTATAGTTGGTTATTTTTCAATTAAATATCTTATGAAGATATATCAGGAGAAAACTTTGATTCCTTTTGCCAATTATTTATTGATATTAGGAGTTATTTTAGTTTTAAGTTAAATAAAAAAAGCCCCGAAGGGCTTTTGATTTATTTTTCTTTATCTTGTTCAGACTTTTCTTGCTCTGGAGCTTGACCTTCTTTTTGATCTGGGCTTTGAGCAGGTTTTTTAAAGAATTCTTTGTGAGAAAAGTTGTAACGACCTTCTCTATCAACTTCAGTTAATTTCACTTTAAGAATTTGTCCAATCTTTAAAATATCTGATGGATGATTGATTCTTTCAGGGCTTATTTTTGAAACATGCAGTAGTCCTTGCTTTCCTGGCATAATTTCTACAAAAGCTCCAAAGTTTTCAATTCTCACAACTTTTGCATCAAAAGTTTCTCCAGCTTGAGGTTCATAAGTAATCTCAGATATTCTTCTTACAGCTTCATCGTATCCTTCTTTGGTTTTTGCACAAATTGTAACCATACCATCTTGTTCAATAGAAATTTCAGTATTAGTTTCAGCCGTTAGTTTTTGGATAGTTTCTCCACCTTTACCAATTACTTCTTTAATCTTATCAGGGTTGATTTGAATAGTAGCAATAATTGGAGCATGTTTAGAAACTTCGCTTCTTGGTTTATCAATCACACTCTCCATGTGGTCTAAAATGTGATTCAGACCGTCTTTAGCTTGGTTTAAAGCATTTGCTAGAACTTCTTGTTTTAAACCTTTAAGTTTAATATCCATTTGAAGAGCAGTAATACCGGTTCTAGTACCAGTAACTTTAAAGTCCATATCTCCAGCAAAATCTTCTAGACTTTGTATATCTGAAAGGATTTTAAATTGGGTTTCATCTTCATTCGAAACAAGACCCATAGCAATTCCAGCTACTGGAGCTTTTAGAGGAACACCACCATCCATTAAAGATAGTGTTGATCCACAAACAGAAGCCATAGATGATGATCCATTACACCCTACAATTTCGCTTGTAACACGGATTGTGAATGGAAACTGTTCTTGGGTAGGAATTACAGCTAAAAGTGCTTTTTCAGCTAAATTTCCGTGTCCTATGTCTCTTCTTGATGGACCTCTATTTGGTCTAGCTTCACCAACTGAATAAGCCGGGAAGTTATATTGGTGATAGTAAGTTTTTTCTTCTTCTTCAAAATAATTTTCAATTAAAAGAGCATCTTGTGGACCACCAAGGGTCATAGTAGTTACTGATTGAGTTTCACCTCTTTCAAAAAGTCCTGAACCATGAGTTCTTTCAAATAATCCAACCCATGACTGTAGGCTTCTAACTTCAGTTAAACTTCTATTGTCAATTCTTGAATCTTTTTCTAGGATATTCTTTCTCATTACTTTTTCAAAAGCTTTATTTAAAAGATCATAAACATTTGATTTAGAAATAGTTTCTTCTTCAATTGCGGATTCTAACTTTTCTAAAACTTTATTAAGAACTTCTTTAAATTTAGCTTTAAACTCTTTTTTTGTTGTGATTTTAAATTCTAAATCATTTAAATCAATGGCTTGAGTAATCAAGTCAACTTTTTCATCTTCTAATTTAGAGATTGTAAATTCTTTAGTTTCAATATCAAATTCTTTTGCAAACTCTAGTTGATGCTGGCAAAGTTCATCAATATGTTTCGATGCTAAAGCTAAGGCTTCTAACATTTTATCTTCAGAAATTTCGTTAGCTCTTGATTCTACCATGGTAATAGCCCCAAGCTTTCCAGCTACTAATAGATCTAAATCTAAGTTGTTTAATTCGTTAAAATCAGGATTTACTATAAATTGATCATCTTTTAATCCGATTCTAACTGCAGCTATAGGTCCTTCAAAGGGCATTCCAGATATAGTTAAAGCCATTGAGGCTGCATTCATTCCTAAAACTCCTAGATCACTTGTTTGGTCTTGAGAAAGGGGAGTGATCACAATTTGAACTGGGTTAGTCGCTCCTTTTGGAAACAAAGGACGAATTGGTCTATCACAAATTCTTGCATTTAAAATAGCTTGAGTGCTTGGTCTTCCTTCTCTTCTTGTAATTCTATTGTGAGGAATAGCTCCTCCAGAGCAGAATTTATCTAGGAAATCCACAGTAAGTGGAAAAAATCCTGCACCTTCCATGGCTTCCCCCATGGTTGCAGTAGCTAGTACTACTGAATCATTTGATTCAATTACAACACTACCGTCCGCTTGCTTTGCAATTAGTCCAGACTTCATAGTGTAGTCTTTTCCTGCAAGCGTAAACTTGTATTCTTTCATTTATTTTTTATTAATTTTTTCTTTTTTCTACGCAAGTAAAATAGCATTTTATAAAAAAAAATAAAACCCCATGAGGGGTTTAATTTTATGCTAAACTTAATTTTCCTGAGATATCTTCGTAAACTTCTTGTTTATTGTCTCTTAGGTATTTAAGTAATCTTCTTCTGTCAGCTACCATTTTGATAAGACCTCTTTTAGAGTCGTTATCTTTAGGGTGAGTTTTTAAATGAGCAGAAAGATCTTTAATTCTTTGAGTTAATATAGCTATTTGAACAACTGGAGATCCAGTATCGTTAGAACTAGTTTTATACTCGTGAATAATTTTTTTCTTTACCTCTTGATGCATATAAGTATTCTTAAAATGTACCTAGATCCTATCAGAAAAAATTATTTTTGACAAGTCTTTTTCTTTTAAATACTTTACAAATTACTTCAAGTATTATAACCAGTCTTTTTTCTTGAAGTAAATCAGCATTAAGCTTAGAACAACTCCCATGATAATTATAATATCTGAGAAGTTATTTGTAGGTAAATCTACATTCATTCCATACATTCCTGTAATTAAAGTTAAAGGCAGCATAATTACAGAAAAGATAGTTAAGACTTTAATTACGTTGTTAGTTTTCTGAACAATCATTGTTTCATTTGTTTGGTGCAATGAGCCTACAAGCTCTTTAAAACTTTCTAGGGTAGAGTAGATTTTTTCAATTTTATCTACAATATTATCAAAGTAAATTTCAAGATCTTCATCTTCTTTAGAAAATCTAATGTGTTCAAGCTGGGCTAAAACGGCTCTTTGAGGAAATATAATTCTTCTGAAATTTATAATATCTTTATTGATTCTCAAAATATCTTTCAGCATATTTCTATCAGAAGAAATATTGAAAACCTCTTTCTCTAAGTGATTAAGAGTTCTAGTTATGTCATCAACTAAGGAAAAACATCTTTCAAAAAGATCATTTAGAACATAATACAATAAGTATCCAGCACCGTTATACATAATTTCTTCTCTGAATACTTTATCTTTCTTTGCCTCTTCAAAAATTTTATTTATTAAAGGATTGTTGTCGTGGATAGTAATTAAAACTTTTTCTGAAATAAAAATATTTAGTTCTGTAGATGCTATATATTTGTGGTTTCTACCCTTGAACTTTGGAAGATGAAGTATAATGAAATTATAATCTGGGTATTTGTCGATTTTTGAACGTTGGTTTTCCTCTAGACAATCTTCTAAATCAAGATGGTGAAAATTATAGTTTTTTTCCAGTTTTTTTATGGTATCTAAATCTACTGAATCAATGTTGATCCACTTTAAATCATTAAAACTAACTTTTGATAATCTTTTTTTCATAGCTCTATTTTAACATAAAATACGCTTTTTCTCAAATATATAGACTTAAACACAATTAAAAACATAATTTGCAAAATACTTCAATTTTAAACTTTGTTAAATAATGTTAAGCTAACATAAAACTTAACATTAATATGGATACTCGTTTATTAATAAGAAAAGCTTGGTTGTATACTCAAAATCGAAAGAGGTTGGTTAATATTTATGGGATTTTACCTGCACTTTTAACAACTGTGGTAACCATAGTGATTTTTGCCTACCAGTTTTTTAGTCTTAGGCAAGCTATTTATGATCCAAGCAATCCTGCTTATAAGTTTTTTTACGATTATGTTTTAACTATTTTTAATAATTATCCAAGCCTAACCTTACCGATTATAATTGCTGTAGTTGTTTTTTTCTTATTAGAACTTGCAGTTCCAGTTTTCGCTGAAGGTTCTGTTATTCAAATTTTAGCCAGAGAGTACAACAATCAAACAGTTCGACTTAGAGATGGGATTAAATATGGTATGCAAAACTTTCTAGTTCTTCTTGAACTTCATGGTGTTTTGTTTTTCTTCTCGTTCTTTACAATCTTTAGAGGTTCAATTTACCTTTACGTTTATCTTGGAAAAGACTTTGCTAGCTTTTTTATGCCAATTATAATATTGATGTCGATAGTCTCAATAATTGCAACTTTACTTTTTGCCTATGCTGAAAACTATGTAGTTATCGATGAAGATAATATATTTGCAGCACTTAAAAAAAGTGCTTCATTGGTAATTTTCAACCTAAAAGAAACAGTTTTAATCTTGTTTTTACTTAGCTTAATTGGGCTTAGGGTTTTACTTAATATGGTTTTTGTAATTGGGATTCCGCTTTTAATATCTTGGGTTTTTAGTTTAATTCTCCAATCGCAATTTTTCTTTTTAGCAAAATTTGTAGCCTTGTTTTTATCACTAGGCTCATTGGTTTTGTTAGCAAAACTTGCAGGTACTTTGTTTATATTCACTAAAGCTGTATGGGTATTTTCATTCTTAGAGCTAACTCAAAATGAAGATAAGTCAGCCAGAGAATCTGGATAATGGTATCCCCGCCAGGAATCGAACCTGGACCTAAAACTTAGGAGGTTTTTGTTCTATCCATTAAACTACAGGGACTTATTTAAACGTTTAATAAAATGAAATTGTTTAAAGTTTCAAGATCATCTTTCTTTTTAATTTTCAAGCTATCTAATGGCTCAATATTTTCTTGACCTAATATTTTAAGATATTTTTCATATTTAACTATACCTTCACTATCTTTATAAGAATCATCTTTGACTATTAAAGTTACATTTGGTTCAATTTCTTCAACTAAAACTTGCATATCTTTAACTGACATTGATAAAGGTAAAACTAAAATTTCAACTGCCGATAAGTTTTTAATTATTTTATCAGGTATTAAAGTGTTTAATTTACCCATAAAAGCAACTCTAAAACCTTCAATCTCTAGACTTAAAACTCTATGTTCTTTTTCATCTTTAAGTATTTGAATACAAGTGCAAAGTACATTTTCTGCTTCGTATTCACCTGGCCAATCTAAGCTTAATCCTTTTTTGAATTTTGCATCGCCTTTAGTGTATAAAGTTAAATTAGCGTCGTTTGAACTTTGTGGATCAATACTTACTTTTCCATTTTCGTATTTAATTAAAAATTCACCATTTGCCATTGCTTTGATTTCCATAATTTTAGATTAATTTGCATTTATATTACAAAATTCTTGGAATAAATCCAAGTTATTTGTTAATCTTTTCATAACCTAATAAAAAAATATGTTCAATATACAAGATATATATGCTTATGAAATCCTAGATTCTAGAGGGAATCCTACGGTTTGTTGTGTTATGCAGTCTACTGATGGAGACGTAGTTCAGAGTAAAGTGCCTTCTGGAGCTTCCACTGGAAAATTTGAAGCCTATGAACTTAGAGATTTAGATACAACTAGATTCAAAGGAAAAGGAGTTTTAAAAGCTATTGAAAACATTAATGATGTAATTAAACCAGCTATAGTTGGAAGACAATTTGAAAACCAAAATGATTTTGATGAAGTTTTAATTAAAATGGACGGAACTATAAATAAATCAAAGCTTGGTGCAAATGCAATTTTAGCTGTTTCTATGGCTTTTGCTAGACTTTTGGCACTTTCAAACGATCAACATTTATATGAATCTTTCCATCCAACTAATCTAATGTTTCCAACTCCAATGTTTAATTTAATCAATGGTGGGAAACATGCTGATTCAGGCTTAGAAATTCAAGAGTTTATGATTTTCCCGATTGGAATTAATGATTTCAAAGAGAAAGTCAGAGCTGGTTCTGAAATCTTCCACACGCTTAAAAGTATCTTAGCGGAAAAAGGTCATAAAACTTCTGTTGGAGATGAAGGAGGCTTTGCCCCTAATTTAAGCTCTAGTTTTGAAGCCTTAGATCTTCTTTCTGAAGCTGTAAAGAAAGCTGGGTATAAACTTGGCGAAGAAATTTTCTTTTGTATAGATGCAGCAGCTAATGAATTTTATGAGAATGGTAAATATAAATTCACACTATCTGGAGAAAAGCATGAATTAAGCTCTGATCAGTTATTAGAGGTGTATGCTGAAATGATTGAAAAGTATCCTTTTTATTCTATCGAAGATCCATTCCAAGAAGAAGACATTCAAGCTTGGCAAAAATTCACTGAAAAATTTGGAGACGAAGTTCAAATTGTCGGAGACGATTTACTTGTAACCAATACAACAAAATTATCGCAAGCTATTGAAGGTGCATGGTGCAATGCCATTTTAATTAAACCAAATCAAATTGGAACTGTAACAGAAACCTTAAAGGCAATTTCTATGGCTCAAAATGAAGCTTTTAATGTTGTTATTTCCCACAGGAGTGGAGAAACAGACGATACTTTTATTTCAGATTTAGCACTTGGTGTCTCAAACGGACAAATTAAAACTGGAGCCCCAAGTAGGGGAGAAAGGGTCGCAAAATATAACCGATTACTCGAAATATATTACAGTGTAAATATTAATCTTTAAGATTTTTAATTAATCCATCAAAATCTAGGGTTTCTTGTTCTTGAGACTCTAGGTTTTTTAAAGTAAAGGTTTGATTTTTAACTTCGTCCTCACCAATTAAAATCAAGTAATTACAAGATTTTTTTTCTGCATATTTAATTTGTTTTGCAAGTTTAGAATCCTTTAAAGCTATTTCGCTAATAATCTTTTCTTTTGAAAGTTTATTGTTTAAGGCAAAAGCATTTGATCTGTAATTTGGATCTAGTGCAACAATTAAAACTTTATTTTCTTGCATTTGAGAATCTAATTTTAAATCTTGCATTGCAATCATAAGTCTTTCAATTCCAAATGAATATCCTATTCCAGAAATTTTTTCGTGGGTAAACCGCTCGCAAAGATTTTCATATCTTCCACCTCCACCAAAAGATCCAATTTTAATTTGTTCATCTACAACCTCGAATACCAAACCTGTGTAGTAGTCTAAACCTCTTACTACTCCAAAATTAATATTTAAATTTTCTTCAAATCCTAATTTATCAGCGTAATCTATAATACTACTAAGAGTTGTTGTATTGAATTCCTTTAAATGATTTAAGACTTCTTTGTTTGATCCTTGAATATTAAAAATTTCAAAAAGTTTATCAGTTATTTCTTTTGAAATACCTCTTTCTACCATGAGTTCACAAGCAGCTTTAAGACCTATTTTATCAGTTTTATCTAGGCATATAAAAACATCTTTTTGATTTGATTCAGAAATTTTTAAATTTTCAATAATTGAATCAACTAATTTTCTATCATTAATTTGAATTTTTATATTCTTAAATCCAAGCTTTTTATAGCATTTTACAATTAAATTCAAAATTTCAACTTCAGCTAAAATTTCATCTGTACCAAGTATATCTAAATCTAGTTGGGTAAACTGTCTTGTTCTTCCTCTTTGAGGTTTATCAGCTCTAAAGCTTGGTCCTAATTGATATCTTTTAAAAGGCAAACCAATTTCCATATGGTTATTAGCAACAAATCTCGCAAGACTTACGGTATGATCATATTTCATAGCAACATGACGCTCTCCATGATCTTTAAAATTATAAATTAATTTTTCATCTTCTCCAATATTTCCCATTAAAACCTCCGCATATTCTAAAACAGGTGTTTCAAGAGGTGAGTACCCAAAAAGTTTTAATTCGGATATAATTTGATTGCAGATAAGTTCTTTTAACTCTGCATCGTTTCCGTAAACATCTTGGAAACCTTTTAAAAGTTGAGCTTTGATCATAGTATTTTTATTTTAATTATAAAAATATTAACAATTAAAAAAATAGAAGTAAACTTATAAAATTTAACTAAAAAATAAAATTGACAAACTGCAACAAGAGGTGTAAAAAAAGAATAAAGATAATTTCTTATATGTTTGAAAGTCTAAAAAGCTTATTTAAAAGAATTAGAGAA
This sequence comes from bacterium, assembly GCA_002718715.1. Lineage (GTDB taxonomy): Bacteria > Patescibacteriota > Gracilibacteria > UBA1369. Next base: position 95,014 of record PBFJ01000003.1, on the reverse strand, counting down.
GCTTTAGTTTGTAAGAAAATTCAAGATCTTAATCTTGAAATAAAAGAAGTAGTTGAGTCAGATGAGATTCCAAGCGAATGTACTCAAGTACAAGAATCTATTGTTGATGATTTGAATCAAGCTTTAAAACAAGAAGATCAAAGACAGACAATCGATAATGAAGATGTAAAAGATGTTTTTCAGCAACTTAATGGAATAAGATCGCTTATCCAAGATTGTGAATCAATTTATGATTTTAATTTTTTAAACTTGCAATTGATTGAATTTTTAGATCATGTTGAAGTTGTTTATGAAGTTTATCCAGATTACAGATTGCAAAAGGTAATTCAGGAATTAACTGCCTTAATTCAAAAAAACAATAAAAAAATTCAGGTATTAGAAGAAGATCTAGAAAGGAAAAATCAAATACTAATACAAAGGAATACGCCAGGTCCAAATTATGGAGCTCGAAAAAGAGCTCGTGAAGCAAAAAGGATAGAGCGTAGAGCCGAAAAAGCTAAAGCTAGAAATAAAATTACATTTCTTGATAGGCCAATCAATGAAGATGAACATAATAAAATTTTAAAAAATTTAATAAGACAAATAGAACCTGGTGCTACTTTAATTATTGTAGATGGTGCAGGAAGTCATGATAATTATAAGTTTTTATACGAAGGTATCGATTATAGAATTTGTAGTCAGTCTGTATCTAGCTTAAAAAGAGGAGCTGTTTCAAAATCTAACTTAGTTACTAATATAAAAGATTCCCAAGCTTATAAAGATGGAATTATTCAAGAAAAACACATCAAAAAAGCAATAAACTCAGTTTAAAAAAATAACCCTAGATTTCTCTAGGGTTTTATTTTAACTTCTTGGTTGCGGAGGGTGGATTCGAACCACCGACCTTCAGGTTATGAGCCTGACGAGCTGCCACTGCTCTACTCCGCGATTTGTATATACATTATACACACAATCTTTGCCTAGTCAAAAGATTTTTAGATGTCGCAATTTCCATTCAAACATTTACTATTTTTAAGTTTAAGACTTTCATAAACTCCAAAACTTAAAATTACAATACTCGCAACTTGAAACCATAAGTTGTTATAAGAAAGAAAACTCAAAGATACTGAAAATCCCAAGAAGCTCAAAAGGGGAATCATGCAAGGTATACAAAAAGTCGTTGTTATCCATGTGAAAATTCCAAACATGGAGGAATTTACTTTGAAGTTGCTTCCAAATTCGAAAATGTTGCTTGTTATAAATGCCACCATAAAGCTAGCAATTGCATTGTAAACAACATTGATAGGTGTAAAGTACGCTCCAATTAAACAAGTTTCATTAAAGCTTCCAGGTAGCTTTATAAGCGCCATTACTGAAGTTAAAAATAATACAATAAATGTAAGTCCAAAAATGCTAGCTTGCTTAGTTGAATTCATAAATTTAATTAAGTTTACTTAGTTCGCTCTCAATGATTTGTTCAAAGTTATTGAAAGGAACAGCACCTGAAACTTTAACTCCATTAATAAAGAACCCTGGAGTTCCTTTTATTCCGTATTTCCTAGCATCTTGTGAATCATAAAGCACTTCTTGCATTTGTTCATTGTTTTTTATACATTCACTAAAGTTAGTTTTATCTAAGCCAAAATCAGAACCAGCTAGAATAAGTTTATCTAAGTTTTTATTTCCAGAAAAAATTTCTGAATGAATTTTATAATAAGCCTCATCACCACCAATTTGTTGAGCGCACGAAGCTGCATTTGCTAAAGCTATAGAGTTCTGACCAAAATAAGCTGCATCTCTAAATATCATTTTCACCTTACCAGTGTCTATATATTTTTTCTTGATTAATGGTAGGGTATTAGTGAAATGTCTTTTACAGTAAGAGCAATTATAATCCGAAAATTCAACCAAGGTAATTGGAGCATCTGGATCTCCTAAAATGGCATCGTCATCAATTGATATTTCTAAAGGAACTTGTTTTTCAGTCTCAACTTGAACATTTCCATTTGTTGGGGTAGTTTGAATAGCATAAAAAATAATTGATAGTGCAATTGCAAAACAACCAATTAAAATAGAGATTATAAGAGCATTGTTGTTTTTATTCATAATAAATTTTTTAATTCCTAAATATTATACAAAATATAATCTAAAAACTAAATAAAAAAAAAGAGCCATTTGGCTCTTTTGTAATTAGATAAGGGCTTTTTTTATAACCTGTATCAAATTTTGGGGGTCTGAATTTGTAAGTGATCTTAAGCTTACTTTGGTAAGGTTTCTTAATTCATCAGCTAATTCACTGCTAACTTGCTGGATTAATTCCTCTAATCTTCCAGAGATACGAGTGTATTTACCTTCATAATTTTCAGGTAGTTCTCCATTTGGAAAATATGCTTCCATGTTGAATTGATCAAGTAGTTTGTTGCCACCTATAATCCGATGTAAATCCCTATATAAGTTAATTATATGAAATGAAGCTGTGTCTTCATGTAGAGATTCAAGAATATTTTCAGAGTAGAAAGAGTAAAGTTCTTCAATACGTTGAGTGACGGCTTTTAGTAAATTAAGGATGATATAATTACATTTAATTTCATCTTTTTCAATCATTGTAATTATTTCAGAAAATTTACTTAAAGAAACTGCTGCTTGTTCACTATTGAGTCTGATGTTAACTCTTTCAAGGTTAGCTTTTGTAATAGGTCCAAGTCTAATTTCGGTATTTCCATCTTCGTTTTCATCAATATTAAGTTCTACATCAATAATTTCATGATTGAAAACAATATTAAATAAATCAATATTAAAGTTAATAAATAACTTAGGGTTTATTTTCGAATCTAATAATTTTTTAATTAATTTAGATTTTGCTACGTAATAATTACCCCTATTTGTATCATTGAATTTGTATGCTATATACGCATGTTTAATACAAGCTAGTAAAGTTTTTTCAAGCAAAGTATGCTGTTTTTTCTTAAGTTTTTGAAGGCTATCTTCTAATACCTCCTCGTAGTTATGACTATGGTCTTCTAAAACACTAGATGTTCTTAAAAGTCCTATCTCCATTAGCTTAGATACTTGGTTTCTTGTAGATACGGTAGCTAAAGTTTTTAGTTTAGATTCGTTAGTAAATACATTTAAAATATACAGTAGGTTTTCATTACTCAGGCTGTAATCATTTTTTTCTTGTTCTATTAATAGGTTTGAGATATTCCTTAAAACAGTTTGTGTTAGATTTACGCTTTTACTTAATATATCTCGTATTTGACTTAATCCAAAAGATTTTTGATCTATGTTTAAAATTCCTAATATGTAATCATTTAAATTCATATCTAATATACTATCTTTATTAAATCCAAATTTTCCGATATAAGCACATGGATTTTCAATAAATTTTTCGAATTTGTCAGTTAAAGCTGTAATATGATTATTTTGAGATCCAACTAAATTAATTATTCCATAGTTTTCGTCTTTGTATAAATCAATATTTGAAGTTTCAGATAAATATTCTATCGATTCATCTAGAGATTTTTCACCCATTCTATATAAAATTACTGAATCCCCAAGACTATCAGCTATAAATACTAAAAAGTTAAGAGATGGCAAATGAAAACCTCTGTATTTTTTAGAATTAAGAGCAACAAACTCTGTGTTTTCAATTAAATTAATTTCAGTATTACTATTATCGCAAACATCAAGTAATACTTGAGATTTTGCACAGTTAAGTTTTTCATATTTTCTACGGCTTTCTCTCGGTGAATTGTTCGTTGTAAATTCAGGTGGTGCCTGTAAGCATATTTTGATAACATCAAAAGAATCTGTCTCTGGAGTTTCTAATAGGTCTAAATAAAGTGATAATAACTCATCAAGATCGTTAAATTCAATTGCATTGTAAATTTTTGATAAATTAACCCAAAGTACTCTAGCAGATATTTCTGTTGAAAAATCAAGTTCATTTTGAAGCTCATTATCAAGATAAATTAAAGCTACAGTAGCTTTAATAATATCAAGCATGTCCTCAGTTAGATTGTGTTTTTCCAGTGATGTCTTGAATTCTAAAGCAAATTGTCTTAAGTTTTCAGGTAGGTAAATTAAATTCTCTGGGTCAATAAATGGTTTACCGTTAAAAATTTCTCCAGCTAAAATTAATTCTTCTTCTGTAAAAATTTTTGTAGGGTAATCTTGATTAATTAGTTCCAAGTCTAATTCTTCATTATTAGCAATTTTTACTACTAAATAAGCAATTTTTAAATTAGTTTGCTCTTGGATTCCTTTAATGTAATTTTCAATATCAAAATTTTCGTCAGAAGCTTGGATTTCTAATTTACTTCTTATTTGGCTAATTGTTTCTAAGTTTAAATCTCCATCTTGAGCTTTTTTAACAATTTTTAAGTATTTCAATGACTCTTTAAAGCTATCGAAAGTAAATTCAACATTACTTTGAAATTGAATTAATAAATCGTTAACAAAATTTACAACAAAATCTGGAGTTGATACATCTTCACTGTTTTGATCTAATCTAGATCCGTTTGATTCATTTTCAACATCATCTTCAGCTTCAGCATTATCCTCATCTTCATCTTCATCTTCATCTTCATCTTCATCTTCATTTTGATCTTCAGTTTCTAGAGCGTTTGCTAGTAGTTCAGCATGGATATTTTTAGTAGAATCTACTTCTGGAGTTATAGTTTTTATTTCCGGAAATGATTTTTTATATTGTTCAATTAAAGGTGTTAAATAACCAAATAATCTATAAAGTCCTTTACTGTAAGAAATTTCAGAAGCTCTCGAATTAAACTCTTGGATTGTAATTGAACCATTTTCAAGCTCGTTTAACAAGTTTTCTATTAAGTGTTTGTTTTGTTTGTAGCTCTGCTCTGTAAGCTTTCTCATATCAGCTAGTAATTCCTTTCGTGATTTGGGAATAATTATTTTTTGAATACTCATAATATACGTATGTTTACTTCCGTGTAAAACTATACTCTTTTTTGAAAAATGTCAAGTCTGTTTTATTCTATAGTTCCACAACCCAGACAAATATCTCCTTCATAAAACACTGCAAACTGACCTTTTGCGATTCCTTGATCAGATTCATCTAGGGTTATTTTGCTTTTTTCAACACTACAGTTATAAATTTTTTCACCGTGCCTTATTTTTACTGTAAGGTTTTTTGCTTTAGATAAATTTTTCCCAAATAGGTTCAAAGAGCCTATTTTAAAAGTTTTTCGGGGTTTGCTTTCTGAGAAATAATTTTTAGATACATACACAATGTTTTTATTTATATCTTTATCAACAACATAATAAGGACCACCTGAAAGTCCTAAGCCTTTTCTTTGTCCAACCGTATGATAATAAAATCCATTATGCTCTCCTAATATTTCTTTTGAATCAAAGTCAATTATTTCCCCGGGTTTTTTACCTAAATAGTGTTCAAGGAATTCATTGAATTTCAGTTTTCCTAGAAAGCAAATTCCTTGAGAGTCTTTCCGTTCTTTATTTGCTAGGTTGAATTTTTCAGCTAAAAATCGCACCTCTGATTTAGAGAATTTACCAATTGGAAATAGAACTTTATTTAAAATATCTTTATTTAAATTTGCTAAAAAATAGGTCTGATCTTTAATTAAATCAGGAGCCATTTTCAAATATGTAGTACCATCTATTTTTTGAGTTTGCGCATAGTGACCAGAAGCTATAAAATCAAATCCTTTTGGTACTTTTTCTAAAAACATTCCAAATTTAATATGGTTATTACACATCACGTCTGGGTTTGGAGTTCTTCCGTTTTTAACTTCGCTGATTGTATATGAAACAACTTTTTCAAAGTACTCTTTCTGCATAGGAATAATATTAAGTTTCACATCCAATTGTTTGCAAACTTCTTCAAGGTATTTTAAATCTTCATTCCATGGGCAGTCACCTAAAAAAGCTAGCTCATCTTCTAACCAAATTTTAAGATAAAAAGCCTCAACTTCGTATCCCTCTTCTTTTAAAAGAGCCATTGCAACAGAACTATCAACTCCGCCTGATGCTAAAAGAGCTACTTTTTTACTTTGTAAGGATTCGTTCATTTTTTGAGAGTTTATAATCTATTTCCACAAAACCATCTTGAATTTCAGATGTTAATTCGACAGGAACTCTTTTTACTTGATACCCGTTGCTTACATTTAAAAAATATTTGCCATCTTCGATTATCAAATTTGAAACTGAAACAGAATTTTTGTTAATAGTCTCAAATTGAGAATTTCCTAGTATAAATGAAGAATATTCGTTTTGGCTATACAAAAAAAGACATATACCTAATAAAGCGAAAATATTTAACAGTTTTTTAATCATAGTTTTTTTTTGCACAATACATTGTTTTAAAAGTTTTGAAAAGTCTAAGTCTTAGCTTATTAGTTTTTGTCCGATTTTTTCAAAGTCATTGGCAAACTCGATTAATCTTGTTTCTAGATCTTGCGATGGAATAGTTTTTTCAGCATTAAACTCAAAGTCTGATGAGTTGCAAAAAACAACTCTTGGTAGGGGAATCATTCTCCATTCATTCATACAGCATTTAACAAGGTCCATATAGCATAAGTAAGACTTCTGACCACCTGCTGCAACTAAGGTTCCAAACAGTTTGTTGTCACATTCATCCATGCAAGTATCTAAAATTAACTTTAAATTTGCATTAAAAGAATACTGATAAACTGCCATTCCAAATATAAAGTTGTCGCAATCTTTAATTAAATTGGCCACTTTTTTATTGTCTTCAGTTTGTTTGTGGTAAGTACCAAGGCAAAAGTCTTTACCATCAATAAATACTACTTCTACCCCTTTTTCTATTAGGAGTTTCTCAACTTCCTTACATAGCAAGTATGACTTAGAATTAAGATTTTGGGATGATGATATGATTGCTGTTTTCATTTTCTTTTGTTAAATTTTCTTTTTGTTTAATTGGTCTAAAGTTTCTCCACATTTGAGAGGCTCTAGGTTTTGTGTCTCCAACGTACTTGCTACCCATTTCTTTGGAATAAGGCTTAATGCATTCAGAAGATAATTCTTCAAAAGCGATTTGCGCAATTGGCATTTTATAATACAACTTTATTGGAAGGTTTGATACATTATGCAGTTCTAGCGTCATTTGTAAAGAGTTTCCTGGATCTAAAAACCCAGCCGTGACATGGATTAATACTCCAAGTCTACCAACGCTACTTTTTCCTTCTAGTCTTCCTGCAAACCGGTTAGAAACACCAGTTTTTTCATAGATTAAGCCAAGGGCAAACTCACCTGGATGTAAAATAAAAGCTCCATCTTCATTAATAGTTACTTCTCTCATCATATCATCTACCGGAAGTTTAGGATCAATTACATGGTGTTTTTGCGTGTCGAATACTAAAAAATGCTTATCTAAATGTAAATCTATAGAAGCTGGCTGTAGATATTTTTTATCAAAAGGCGAGATTTCTATTTCTCCTGTTTCTAAGTATTTTAAAATATCTTTATCCGATAAAATCATAAATTTACATTAAATTCATTTAAATTTTATCTAATTTTTTACTGGCTGCCTAGTAAACCAGGTTGACTATTTAGGAAATAGAATAAGAAACTCGAATTTTCCCTTTCTTGTTTTTTATTTTATTAATAGTTAATTTTCCTATTTCACCTAGGGATTTAACATGAGTCCCGCCACATCCAACTGGGCTATAATTTTGAATTTGTACAAATCTATGATTTGTTTCTAGGTCACTTTGAGTAAGTATTTTTAAATCATCATTTATGTTTTGATCTATTACTTTTTGTATTTCTTCCAGCTTTAAATTCAGTTCAGTTATGTCTCCTAGACATTCCACGTAAGAACCACTTTGATATTGATGACCTTTAGTTGGAATTAAAGTAGGTATACTTTCTAATATATTGGCTAGTAAATGACCTGCAGTATGTAACCTAGCATTTAACAATCTATTTTCTTTATCTATTTCAATCGTAACTTCTTTTAAGAGATCGATTTCATTTGGTATTTCATCTATAAAATGCAAGACTTGATCGTTATGTTTTCTTACATCTGTTACTTTTATTTTCATATCTCCTTGCCAGATATAACCTTTGTCGGACTCTTGTCCTCCACCTTGAGGATAAAAAATTGTATCTTCAAGTACTAGATATTTTAATTCGTTATATTCTCCGATTTGTATAATCTTACTTTGATAATTAAATAAATAAGTATCCTGTAGGTATTTATAGTTCTGCATATGTGTTTATTAATTTTGACTATATTAACAAAATTTGACAAAAATGTCTATTTAAAGTAGAGTTATACTGTCAATAAAAACTGTCGACATGTTAGAGCTACTTAAAAAACTTGGTCTTAATTCTAAGCAGATAGATGTTTATTTGGCACTTTTGGAGTTAGGTTCTCAACCAGCATCGGTGATTGCTAAAAAATAAGCTTACCAAAATCAACCGTTCTATTTTTACTAGATCAGCTTCTTGAAAAGGGTATAGTCCTTAAATCATATAAAGGAAAAACCCAATTTTTTTATGCTGAAGTCGAAGATTTATCTAAAGCCATAAAGCAGTCTCAAAAATCACAAAATGATGCCCTAAGTGAATTAATCCCTCTTTTAAAAGAATTTAAGTCTCCATTTACATCCAAACCTAAGGTAAGTTTTTATCAAGGAATTGAAAATTGTAAAAAATCTTATCTACAAATCTTAGAAACTCAAGAAGAATTTTTGGAATTTGGAAATCATAAAGATTTAGTAGATAAATTCGGACAAAAGTTCATGGATGATTTTATTTCACAGCGAGTAAAATTGAATATAAAAAATCAATCAATTTCCAATTCGGATTCACTTCATAGATCATTAAAAGAAAATTCTAAAACTCAAAAAAGACATTTAAAGCTCGTACCTCAAAACCTGGGAAGTCTCTACAGCTCAATTTGCATCTATGATGATAAAGTTTTGATTTTAAATTTACACTCAGATGCATTTGCAATATTAATTGAAAATGCACAGCTTGCAATGACAATGAAAACAATTTTCAAGCTTTCTAATTTAGGTATTTAATATTTATTTATTTTAATTTATAAATACTTGCTGTATTGAAAGTTTTGGTGATTTCAAAAAATTCAGGGTGGTTATCAATCCATAATTGTTCATAGTTTTCAAGACTTGGATATAAGCTATAATCAAGAACTATATATTCGATTTTATTTTTTTGTAGATTTGAAAACCAATCATTAAAACTTGGATCTCTTCTGATAGAATCCAAGCTGTTTTTATAATCTACATAACGACATTTTAAGCAATCATTGATATTTATATAGCTGGCAGATCTTTTAAATTCATTTCCAATTAATGGATAGTGCAAATTAAATCCACTATAGGCAATTTTTGATGTTGGCGCATTTTTTTCTATCCATAGTCCAGAATTCCAAACTCCCCAAAATATATTTGATTCTGGATAGTAAACCTCATAAAAATCTTTCTTATGAAACTCTCTTTTATTAAATGCAAAATTTACAACTAAGCAAATCAAACAAACTGATGAAATTAAAGTTAAATTATACTTAATTATCTGTTTTTTAAGATAGATTGTACTTAATCCGAAAACAAAGCCTAATATTAACACAAGGAAATATTCGCTATATAAATCTATTATCCAGAGGTTAAAAAAAGTTTTATGATCAGGTTGCAGTAACAAGAATATTAGACTGTGAGAAAATGCCATAATACAAATTAGATAAAAATAGCTATGGTATTTTGTGAATTTATTTAATAAATACGCTAAGTTTATAGTTCCAATTAATAAAAATGGCATAGCATATCTTACGTTATGGATTAAGTCTCTATAGCTATAAGGAGCTTTTAAATAAAGTATAAAAAAGACAATCGATGTTATTAAAATAATTAAAATATCTTTATTTATAAACTTTTTAAATAAATTAACAATAAAATAAATTAAACTAAAAAAAACAGATAAAAAAATTATTAAGCCAGGGATATCTGTCATGGTAAAATACGAGGTTCCAACTTCTAAATAAGTTGATAAACTGCTAAGATTATCCCAAATTGCAGAATTTGAAAGTTTTGAACTTGCACTTGGATATCCCTCTAAAATTTTAATTCCAAAAGCTGAAATATCTACAGGGAAAATTGGGTTTCCACTATCTAAAAAATTTCTTACGTAAAAAAAAGCACCAGTTATTAAAAAGGATATTGAGCTTAAAATTAGATTTTTAATTGATAGAATTTTTTTCGTAAAATAGGACAGTAAGAACCACAGCCAAATAATAATAGCAAAAGGTAAGCCTAGGTACTTGGTTCCCACAAATAAACCCAAACTCAAACCAAATAAAATCGAGTTTTTTGTTAGAGAATGATTTTTATAAATTTCTTGTAAAAAATAGATTGAAAAAAGCATGTTTAAAACAAAATATCCATCCACAAACACAGTACCAAGTTGTTGAAAAAACACAGGTAAATAAAGAGGCAAAGCTGATACAAATAAACTTATTTTTTGTTTGATCTTATAGTTTCTACATATACTATATATTAAAAATGGAATACAAAAGATGATTGGAAAATTTAATAAATTTAAAAAATAGTCATTATTTAAAGGAAAAATACTCCACAGATAAATTAGATCGAAATTACTTGGGTAATAAGCTAAAGGACCAGAAAATGCAGTGTAGTATATATTCATTAAGCTACCTGTTTGAAACCATTCAGACACGATAGGTAGGTGATAAACAAGTGCATCGAACTCAACTGGTATTTTAAACAGTGCAACAAATAATTTTGCTAAGGCAAGAGTGCCAATTGGTCCAAAAAGTAAAGCTAGGGGTTTAAGTGAAATTTTAGTTTTAGATGAGTTAATTTTCAAAGATTGTCTTAAAACACGTTTCCAGCTTGCAAATGAAATGCAAAAAAAAGAAAACGTATATGTAACAATTGATACATTTAAGAGATTTATTGCACCTAATAATCCAAGGCTGATTAATAAAAAAGTAATCAAGGAAAGGTAGATAACAATTATAGAATAAATTTGATTATCAACATTGTTTTTACTATTTTTTGATAAAAAAAAGTTTAAAATAAAAGAACATGCGATCAGGAGAAGGTTTATGATCAAAAAATTAATAAGAGAAACAAACATTTTTAATTGTTTAAGTAATTGAATTAATATTTATTATACCTTCCTGTGATAAGGTTTAACTTAATATATAGTAGATCTTTTAGGGTTATAAATGAATCTTTAATTAATCTAAATCTGCTGTCTTCAGAGTTTATCCAAGAAACAGGAACTTCTTTTATTTTAAATCCGTAATGTTTAGCAATAATTAAAACTTCCATATCAAATCCAAAACGTTTTACTTTTTGCATTTCAAAAATTTCTTTAGCCACGTTTGATTTGAATAATTTAAAGCCACATTGTGTATCTTTTATGCCATCAATTAAAAGTAAGCTAATTAAAAAATTTCCAAGCCTTGAAATTATTATTCTATAGAATGGCTGTTTGATTTTTACAGTTTTATTATCTAAATATCTTGATCCAATACATATATCAATATTTTTCTTATCAAGTACATGCATTAATTTAGGAAGTTCTGAAATAGGAGTTGAGTTATCTGAATCTGTAAATAAAATATATTTTCCATTTGAGTTTAAAACCCCTTTCTTTACAGCATACCCCTTGCCCTGATTGATTGAAAGCTCAATGTTTTTATATGTAGGGGAGTTTTTGCAAAAATTATTTATTAGTTTCTGGGTATTGTCAGTACTCCCATCGTTTACGAAAATTATTTCACTTTTTAAATTATTATCTTTTATATATTTATCTATGATTTTAAATGTAGACTCAATTCTTTTTTCTTCGTTGTAACACGGAAGTATAATACTTAAATCATATTTAAAATCTTGAGTTTTAAAATTTTTAAAATCTTTTGTTTTAAATGTCCAAAATTTATTGGCAAGGAAATTCCAAAGCATTACAATAATAGATGTAATTGCTTTCGCAAATAAGTACCATATTTTAAAGGTAAAAACTAAAATTTGCATACTTATTAGAGTCAATCCCAATCCAATAATTGAAACAATTAGAAATTTAATAAATAATTTTCTGTAGTTTTTTGATTTATTTTCAAAAGTCCAAATTTTATTTAGAATAAAATTATTCACAACCGCAAGTATAAAAGAAATACTTGATGCAAAGATTACTCCAAATGCAAAATAATCAACTAAAATATACAAAGAACCAATATCTACGGCAGTTCCAATAATTCCAACTATTGAGTATTTTATAAACGGCAATAAATTTTTAATATAGTTCTCCACACCTAAGGTTACAAATCTACAAAAAGTATATCAAAAGGCTTTCTTGATCTCAAACTACCAGTTTTTATAGATGTTTTTTAAAAATTACTCCGGAAATCAAACCTAACAAGGAAAGCATAAAACCAATTACAAGCTCTTTTGGAAGATAATATACTTCAATTACTTTTGTTCCTGTTTTCACCTTATAAGACTGCGCAATATCTGAAAATATTTCTGATTTTGAAATTTTATTGTCTAAATCAGTCTTCATTTTCCATCCTTCAACAAAAGTTTGATTAATCACCAGCGTATCAGCGGACGAAGTTTCAACATTTAAAATAATTCTTCCAGGTTTAAAATTAATATCCTTGATTTTATTTTTTGAGTTTTCAAAATATGCAAAAGGTTTTGCATTTGGATTTTCCCAAATTTTAAAGTTTTTATTCTCATCTCCAAGAATTTTCCAATTGTTTCTTGTTAAGAACTTGTTAATAAAAGTTTTTTCTCCTAAGTTTTTACTCTTTAAGAACTCATTAGATGGAAAAATATAATATTTTAAACCAACTAAGTTAAACTTTTCATAGTAATCCATAAAATAATTAGGATTTTCAAAGCTTCCAACAGGTGATACAGGTAAGAATTTATAAAACGTTTCAAGTATTAACGGGTTGTATCCAATTGTGTTATGCAAGTAACTCAATCTATGTCTGTTTGGAAACAGAAAAAAACTACTACTTAAAAAATAATTTGGAACTGATTTAATTGAGGTTTTGACCTTAGAGTTTTCCTCAATAGTTTTTTTAATTTCAAAATTATATTCTTGATTAGCAGCTAATATATCATATCTTTCAAGAGTTAGATAAGGTGTTACAACGGCATTTAATATCAGGGGGAGAGTTAAGAGGAAAGAGATTAATTTTTTATTTTTATTTAAATATGTGAAAAATCCAATTAGCATAAGTATAACTCCAAAATGAGATATTAAAATATATCTAGCTGGAACTCTTATAAGGTTAAAAACTGGAACCTCAAAAAGTAATTTTGATAAAATTTCAAAATTTGAACCTAGGCTCAAAATTATTCCAAGTATAAATAAACCCAATCCAGTTAAATAAATTTTTTTGATTTTCTTTGAAAAATTTTTTATGAAAAAAATACTTATTACTATATATAAAAATGCAAAACTTCCAAAGTAAATAAATGAATCAAAATTTATATTTTGAAATAAAGGCCATGTAAAAGACTTAAAATTACTAAAATGCAGACTGCCGCCGACAAAATCCTGATAACTTAATGAGTCTCTTACAGAGTTTAATTTTAAATATAAAAATGGCACTATTTGAATAGAGCAAACTAGAAGACTTGTTGCTCCAGCAGCTAGTACCTTCTTAAACTTTTCAACTCGATTAATTATTAAGTAGGTTCCAATTATGATTGATGAATAAAACATCGCCACTGGATGACCTGCAAATATCATCATAGAAAATAAAAATAATAAGGTATAAAAAGAAGATCTTTTTTGATCAAGGGCTAGTAAAACCCAGGGGATAAAAGCTATTGTTTCCAAAAAATTCAAATAAACTATTCTAGATAAAAATGACCCACTCAAAACTACAGATAATGCAATTGCAATTGAGCTACATTTTGATTTTAGGTAGTTAAAACAAAAGAAGTAAATTCCTACTGCGGAAAAAATAAGATGAGCCAAAACCGAAAAATTATGAGCCGTTAAAGGAGAAAATATCGAAAAAAACAATATATCAGGAATATAAAAAGTTCCCACCTGAATATCGGCCAAAAAAGGAAATCCTAAAAATGAAAAAGGATTCCATAATGGTAAAATTCCATTTTTCAAATATTCTACAAGTAAATATTTATTGGGAATTGTTTGTCCAATTGGATCACCTAAATCTCCAATAAAACCTCCGTTAAAATACAACGGGAAAAACGCAAGCAATACTCCAAGAGCTAATAAAAGTAAGCTAATATAATGCTTTTTAAGTTTATTTATCATATTTTATTTTAAAAATATAAACATCGTTTGCTTGAAATACTAATTCAAATTTATCTGAAAATTCTTTTGCCCACTCATATTCATAGCTTCTAACCCCATAGGTAGCATTAGGATTCACTACTAGGTAATTTTTATTCAATTGCTCTAAATTAGAAAACCAATTTTCAAAGTTTGGATCTCGTCTAATCGAATCTTTTGATTTTTTGTAGTCAACATATCTACATTCAAGGCATTCATTTATATTTACATAATCCGCTTTAAACTTAAAGTTTCTTCCAAAGTAATGATAGTGAAAATTAAATCCAGAGTAGGCAATGTTTCCTGAAGTTAAGTTTTGATTTAACCAAATAGAAGACTTTAAGACATCCATATTGAATTGATATTTCGAAAACCAAGAATCAATCCAATAATTAGTTAAATTTTCACGTTCTTCAAAGCTAAAAGTTAGAAAATTAAATTGGAATCCAATTCCACAAAGCAAAGTAATGATTAAAGCAAAAGCTTTTAATTTAAATTTTTTAAATTTGAAAAATGAAATTTGTATAAAAAAGAACAAGCTTAGAATCGAAGCGATTAGGTACATGAAAGAAGTTTTATAAGTTGTAATGATATTTAAATCAATAAAAGTCCCACCGTTCACATCTATAAATTCAGGAGGCATAACAATTCCAAAAAGTAAAAAATAGGCAAAGTAAAGAGCCATTAAAAAATAAAAAATTGGCTTCAAAAATTTCATTCTATCAACAGTGTAAGCAATTGAAAAAGTTCCAATTAATAAAAAAGGCATCGCATAACGAATATTTGGAGCTAGGTCTCGAAAAGTGTACGGAGCTTTTAGATAAATCATAAAAAACAAGAATCCAAACAAAGCTAGGTAAATTCCATTAGCATAGTCTTTGAAATTGGTTTTTTTTAATCTACTTAAGAATGCATTTAATCCTACTTGGAAAAATAAAATTATTGGAATGAAAATAGATATAATTCCCATCGGACTTGCAAGGTAATAAAAGTAATCAAAAAATGATTTTAAATTCTCTTTAGAGTTTGAGTTTGCTAACAATGATGTATCTAAAAGAGATTGATTTGATCCTTTATACCCCTCAAAAATCTCAAATCCAAATAAACTGAGGTTCACAGGAAATAAAGGATTACCAGAATCAAACCAATTTCGAAAGTAAAAGAAACTTCCAGTAAGAAACAGACCAAAGATTGCAACACCAGCATATTTAAAAATCTCAGTTTTCTTATTCCAAACCTTAAATAG
Source organism: bacterium (assembly GCA_002718715.1). GTDB lineage: Bacteria > Patescibacteriota > Gracilibacteria > UBA1369. The sequence goes on along the minus strand of PBFJ01000003.1, from coordinate 79,467 downwards.
TGTACAAATAAAAATAGCAAAAATAAGTACCGATGCATACACAAGCCCTAAATATTTCGTTCCTATAAATAACCCTAAACTTAAACCAAATAACAAAAAATCTGAAAGGTTTAAATCTTTATTAAGATAAATCTCTTGTAAATAATAAAATGCAAAAGCAAAGCTTATCGTAAAAAATAAGTCAACTAATGGCATACCAGCTTGAGTTAAAAATACTGGCATATAAAAGGGGATAGCAGTTGCAAAAATTGCAGTTAGCTTATCAATTTTAAAATTTCTTAAGATTTTCCATGTCATCATTCCTAATAAACCAAACAACGGAAAGTTTAATAAATTTGCAAAAAAATCATTTCGAAACGGTAAGAAACTCCAAAGGTCAAAAAGTTCATAATTGCTCGGATAGTAAGATATTGGACCCGCAAATGCTGAATAATAAGGCTTCAGAAGACTTCCAGTTTGTAACCATTCGCTTATAAAAGGTAAGTGATAAGCCACGCTATCATATTCTAACGGAATTTGCAGAGCAGCGTTAAAAAATTTGGCAATTAACAGAAATAAAATTGGAGCAAAAATCAAAAGGCTTACTGAAAAATCTGGAAGGTCTAATTTTTTAAAATTCCAAACTTTGAAATTAAAAGCTTTCTTACCAAATGATAATGCAGAAATAGAAAATAATAAATAAGAACATATTGAAATATTTAAATAGTTTAAAATTCCAAAAGAGCCTAAAATAAATTGAATAAGTAAAATCTGACTAAAAAATAAAACAAAACTAGAAATCAAAAGCTTACCTATGGATTCAACTTTAAAGCCTTCTAATCTTAAAGAAATCAAAATACTACTAATAAAGACAGCAATATTAATTCCACTAAAATTTAAAAAGTTTAGAATGTCCATTTTTAAAGCTTTAAATCAGACTTATTATACACTTTAAAAACCTAAAATCTATACAGCAATATAACTTTTAATTGATAATTTATAAACAAAAAAAACCTCATAAAGGTTTTAAAAGTGGAGCGGGTGATGGGAATCGAACCCACCTCTTCGGCTTGGAAGGCCGACATAATTAGCCACTATACGACACCCGCAATTGATTTGTATGAGTAATATATAAAAGTTTGCATTTAATTGCAAGATTTTTTTGCATGATTTCCAGCTAAAAAACCAGTTGCCCATGAGGCTTGAAGGTTAAAACCACCTGTAAATCCATCAATATCAATTAATTCACCAGCAAAAAATAAATTTGGACAAATCTTTGATTCCATAGTCTTGCTATCTATTTCTTTAGTTTTTACGCCTCCTGCAGTTACAAATTCATCACCTTTACCTCTACCAATAATTGATACTTTACAGTTTTTAATTGTCTCAGTTAATCTAAAAATATCTTTGTTTTTAATCTCTGAGCATAATACATCCAAAGAAATTCCAAGTGTATTAAAAAAAACTTCAACCATTCTTTTTGGAATAATTCCAGTAAAGGCATTTTTAAACAGTTTTTTATGATTAATATCTTTAAATTTTAAAATCTCATTTTTTAAAGATTCTTGATCCATTTGGGGATACAAATCAATAAATAAATTAAAAGGGGAGTTTTTTGAAAATTCAGCAAATGCAAGTAGCGAGCTCATTGCAAAAATCGCAGGTCCAGATTTACCTTTGTGAGTCCAAATACATGGACCTTCAAAAGAAATTTTTTTACCTTCTAAGCTAGCTTTAAAAACTACACGTTTATGACTCACGCCAGCTAATTCTTTTACCCAATCTTCTTTAAGAATAAATGAATTTAAACTAGGTCCTAATTTTGTGATACTATGACCAAGTTTTTCCGCAAAACTATAGCCGTCTCCAGTAGAACCAGTGTGTCTAAAAGCTTGTCCACCAGTTGTTAGAATTAATTTATCTAAAATATAAGTCGATCCGTCTTTACAAATAACTTCAAAGCCTTCATCAGTCTTAATAACTTCAAGTACATTTGAATTTAAAAGTAAATTACAGTTTTGATTATTCAAAAAAATATTTTCAAAGACTCCCACAACATCATGACCATCATCTGATGCAGGAAATACTCTTAAATCACTTTCAGTTTTTAATTTTACNCCATGATCTTCAAACCAATTATAAACNNTCTNAGGCCCAAATTCNTGAAAAGCATATCTTAAAAACTTAGCACCCCGAGGATACTTTTTTAAAACTTCCCCTAAATCATGAATNCCAGTNGTAACATTACACCTTCCACCTCCTGAAATTAAAACTTTATTACCAATCTTCGAATTTTTTTCAAATAACAGTAATTCACCAGCAAAGTCTGATTCTAAAACTTGACTTGCTGCCATCATTCCAGCTGCACCCATTCCAATAATTCCAATTTTCATAGTCTTTTTTTTAATCTTAGCTATAAATTCACAAAACTACAAACTAATAAATCCTAATAGCTACTTGACATAAAATAAAAAGCTGATATTGTACATAAAAAATAACTATCAATATGATAAATAATTTAAAAAATAAATTAGAGAAATTTTCAATTTCCTCATCAGCATTATTAGGGTTAATGTTTTTATCTTTGGCTTGTACTGAGACTAGGGTTATAGAAAAACCAGGTGAAACTGTATATGTTGAGGTTCCTGGAGAAACTGAAACAGTTTATGTTTATGTAGACCAAGGGGTAGATACTATTGATCAAGCCACAGATCAATTTGTGCAAGATATGGACTTAGTTTTAAATCCAGATAATCATGATGCAGAGTTGATACCAGAGCAAGACGCTCAAGTTACCGACATGGCAGTATTTAATGAAACAGACGCTGAAGAACTACCAGAACTAGATCAAAATATGCAAGATGAAATATTAGATATGGATCCAGTAGAAGAAATAGATGCTGATCTGCCAGAACCAGATCAAGGAGTAATTTTTGAACCGTCAGATACACTTGAAAGTTTAGAAGTTCATCCATGTCCAATTGATAATTCAAGACTTGAAGCAAGTCAATTACTTAGATCTTATGAAGAAACATATGATCCAAGAGCTTTAGTTAATTACGATGAACCACCTTCAGATGAACCTTTTATATTGCCTACTCACATTAAAAATTATTGGAATACATCTTTTTCAGACTTTGAGCAATATCAAGAAATAGGATGTTTCGAATACAAAAACACAGGAGAAGAAATTATCGTTTTAGATAGATTGGCTTTTGATTTTTGGAGAAGTAATTTTCAATTAGATTTTAAATTGGAATTTTCTGGAGTAGATTTACCAGATGTTGAAGTTGACGGATACAGAGGGCAAGTTGAAATCCTACCCGAAAGTAATATTCCTATTTTAGCAGGTCAAGATATTCAAGTTAAAGTCAGCGCATTTCTTAGCAATAATGATAACTTGGTTGATTTTTTCAGCGTTAGTTCAGTTGATCCCTATATGAGTGAATCTAATATTTATATTCTTAATTACCTTGAGAGAATAAAGGTGTTCACCTATGGTGAAACATTTTCTGATAGTTTCTATTTAGGTGAAAACCAAATTGAATTTGCAGATGAAAATTCACAGGATTTAAATCAGCAAATTGTAAATCAAGTTTCTATTTTTGAAGGATCTTTTAGAACTATCCAAAATACTTACTTAGGACAAACTATTGATGCTGAAGTAGTATGTAATAATACAGGAGGAAATTATGAAGTTGAAATTAAAGTAAATAATTCATTATATGATTCTGAAGAAAATCAGAATAATCAAGTGTCTGTTTATCAAATTCAAAATGGAGAGAATCGAATTCCATTTCAAATTCAACCGATGCTTGTTGATTCATATACAGGTTTTTACATTCGAGTAAATGGAGAAAATGTAGTTCAATCTCCAGAAAATGGAGATACAATTCAATGCCACTTTGAAAGATCTTCTTTTCCACAAGAATTAGAAATATACAATCGTTACGATGAGTGGAATCAAGAAAATTTATTCGGGAGCCATATTACATGGGTAGAGTCTGCAGAAATGGTAGAGCCAGAAGAATCTATCAAAGTATATTTCCAAGGTTATTCAGGGCGAGATAGAGGGCCGGTTGAAATTTTTGAAAATAATCCAAATTTTGATGATTACCTTGTTAGATTTGAATTAGAAGGTTTTGGAAACTATCAAAATATTGACTTCAATATAAATCTTACAAACAATGATGGAATTTTTGCAAGAGCTAGGATTGTAACTTGGGAAGGGGAAGAATTGTTCAATGAACAGATAGTTATCCCAAGAGGACAAAGTCAGCACTCCTTAGATTTAAATATTGACAACCAGGATTACTATCAATTATTTTTTGAAATTGTACCAATTGACGATGAACAATTACGTTTACCATCTTCATTCAATCAGTTTCCGCCACAAATTCAATTTGACCTTAGAGATATACAAGTTCTTAATGAGGACCAGGAGTTAATAAATATTGATACTGATTTATGGGATGAACCAAGACCAATGCCATTTGAAGAAAATGCTGTTCGATACTATTTTAATACCCCAGATATGTATTTAATTCAAAGCAGTCAAAGGAATGAAATAATTGATATCGCACCAGATGGAACTATTGGAGAGTTTGAAAGGGTTGAACTTGCCAATATACAGATGAGTAATAATTCTAGCATTTCTAAGTGTTATACAAAATTAGTATTTGGTAAAAGAGATAAAGAGATTGAACTTTTCAATCAAATTTGGGTGAATGACGTTTTAGTAATTGCTGAAAATATTAATAGAAATAATTTTTACGTAGATCTTTCTAATCAAGATAGATGTAGCTTAAGATCTGGGGGATATGTAAATGAATTTTATAGACCATCCGGTAACTTCTGGTTGAATGTTGAATTTGCAGGAACATTTAATCCAGAAACTGTAGAAACAAGCGATACAATCCAAATATCACTTCTTTATGTAGAGGGTTATTTCACTAGACATACAGATGAAGGAGAACTTAGAGTTCCTTTTCAGACATTTTTTAGAGACGAAAATGAAAACTGGAGCCCTCTTCAATTAAATGTTTTTGGGGCAGACGGATCTATTGATCCAGAACTAGTTAATAGAATAGTTAATGGAAACATGCCTGAAGGTCTTAGAGGAAACAGAGTTACTTTTATTAGACACCAATAAACTAAAATTAAAATAAAAAAAGCTCCACATGGAGCTTTTTCTCTTTTTAAAAATTAATAGTTTCCTATTTCAAAGCTTTCAGATAAGCGAGGTACTACAACTTTAGCTTCTGGAGTTAGATCTTTTAATATTTCTTTGAAAGTTAAACCTTGGTTTTCTTCACCGTGGACAACAAAAACCTCTTTTACACCTTTTACGTGAGAAACAAAATCAATCAAATCTGATCTATCTGCATGTCCAGAAAAAGCATCTACCACAGCCACTTCAGCTTTAACATCAACCATTTCTCCAAAGATCTTCACTGATTTATCACCGTTTACAAGTTTTCTTCCAAGAGTATTTTCAGCTTGATAACCAACAATTAATACTAAATTTTTAGGATCTGCAAGATTATTATTCAAATGATGTAGAACTCTCCCAAATTCACACATCCCAGAAGCTGAAATAATTATCATTGGACCATGAATACCATTTAAACTTTTAGATTCTTCTACTGAATTTGTATATCTTAGCATTCCAAACCCAAATGGGTTTTTATTATTTTTAAAGAACTCATCATAAACCTCTTTGTCAAAACACTCTGGATGAGCTTTAAAAACATCCGTAACGTTTGTAGCTAAAGGGGAGTCTACATAGATTGGAATTTTTGGGATTCTACCTTCTTTGATTAAAAGATGAGTATAATAAACAACTTCCTGCGTTCTTTCCAAAGCAAAAGCCGGAATAATAATTTTTCCTCCTCTAGCAATTGCTTTTTTTAATAGGTCTTCTAGGTATTGATCAACATCATCGATAAATTTATGAAATCTATTTCCATAAGTTGATTCAGTAATTAAAATATCTGTTTTATCAATATACGCAGGATCTTTTAAAATTGGCAAACCTTTTCTTCCTAAGTCACCTGTGAAGGTTAGAGTTTTTTTATTTCCATTTTCTTCAAGTTCTAAAACTATCATTGCTGAACCCAAAATATGCCCAGCATCTAAAAAAGTAAGGTTCACACCTTCACAAACTTTATGTTTCATATTGTAAGGAACAGTCATCATTTGTGAAATAGTAGGCAGTACATCTTCCATTCCATATAAAGGAAGAACCACTTCTTTTTTATGTCTTAACATAAAGTCTACTTCATATTGCTGAATCTTTGCAGAGTCTTGAAGCATATAAGTACATAAGTCTCGAGTGGCAGCTGTACATAAAATTGGACCCTTATAACCCTGTTTTACAAGCATTGGCAGTAATCCAGAATGATCCATATGGGCGTGAGATAAAATCACATAGTCAATTTTTTTTGGATCAAATAAAAACTTTTCATTTTTTTCTCTAGCCTTTTTTCTATGACCTTGAAAAAAACCACAATCCATTAAAATATTTTTACCGTTTATTCTAAGTAAATGTTTGGAACCTGTTACTTCTCTTGCAGCTCCAAAAAAACCAAGGTACATAAAAAATGATTAATAATTACTTTTTATTGTATCATTTTTAAACGAAATTTTAAAGTTTACAAATTTAAAATCATTTTAATCTTACAGATGAAACCACAACTTTTTCAAAATTTTCTGAGTTAGAATCTGACTGGATCTTTAAAACTAAAATAGCAGAATTTTTTCTTAAAAAATAATAATCATAAATTTTCAAACCTTTAAATCCAATTAATTTAAATGATTCTTCAAAAAAACTTTGATCAAAATTTTCAACGTAAACCCCTTGCTTATTTGCATCTTGAATCAAATCAAATGATTGTTTTTTAAAATAACTTTCTATATTAGACTCTTGAATATCCTCAATCAAAGTTATTTCACCAACCTTTTGATCATCTTTAAGGATATTAATTAAAGAGCTTTCAACTTCTAAAAATTTAAGTCCAGCATAATAGGTTAAATTTAATTTTTGTGATTCAAAATTTTCAAAACCTAAAACTTCTTTTATTAATTCATTTTCTCTTCCAGTTTCATTTTGATTTTCAACTTCTTGGACATCTTTTTCAGATGTTAAATCTTTATTAAAGTCATCATCTAAACTTCTTGAATTTTGAAAATCTAAAAATTCATCTTTATGTTCACTTCTAGTATCAACTTTCGTGATGTTTTCAATTTGGACTTCTTGATTTTTTTCTTCACCAACTAAAAAATCAATAACATCGTCTTGCTTAATGTAAGCAAAAATACTCAATGACAATAATAATAAAAGAAAAATAATTGATTTCATATTCCTACTATAGCAAATTTTATTTTTTGTTTAAAGATTTAATCCAATCAGATAGTTCAGAATTCAATAAATAATCATTTGGCCTAAAATAAATTTGTTCACCTCTATTTAAAAATTCCATATATGCAAAGTCAATCTCTTTTCTATGTTTTGAAAAAATAGTATCTGCAAATAAAAATCCATCAAGACGATTGTCGTTTACTTCTCCATATAAAATTTTCACAAATAAAGATAAAGCTTCAGCTCTTTGAATAGAATTATTTGATTTAGAGCGATACAGTTTTGTAGGATTTAAATAATACATAGTGTCATAAAAATCGCTAATCGAAACAAAAGATTCTTCTTTTATTTCATTTTTTGTATGTAAACTTTCAAGATGATTTTCCTCCAAAGATTGCTTGTGATTATTTCTAAAAGAATCTAAAGAATCATAATTATAAACTTCAGAAATCTTACAAATTCCAAACTGATCATCTTTTTTATTATCTAGATCACACCTTAATCCAAGGTCGCATTGAATATTCTGATAACCTCCACAAATCTCACCAATATTTGAAATTAAAATTGGAGTTTTCACTACTTCAAACGAGATAACCTGCCTAAGATCAAAATTATTTACCGTATTTACAACTAAATATTTTCCAGTAGGTAAGGTGTTTCTTGGTATTACAAATTCAGTTTCAATTGCTGAATTTTTACTTAAAAATAACCTATTAATTTCAAATCCCTTACAGGTTTCATACCAGAAATTAGGATACACAAGTTGTTTGTTTTTATATACACGAAACCTAAAGTGGCAATTTGTATTAAAATTCAAAGCTAAAAAAGAATTTTTCAAATTTTTAACCCTAACACTAAATTTTATATCCGAATTTTCAAGATAACTAGTTCTAGGCAAAAAAACAGAGGTTTGACTTAATGCATAGCATGAATATATTGAAAATAAACCACATATAAGTACTAAAATTTTCAATTTTTTTAGCATAAATAAATCTTTAATAGATTAAAATATATTCCAAAATTAAATTCAAATCAACTAAACTTGTTATGAATTTCTTTTAATTTTTTATTAGTAACGTGTAAATAAACTTGAGTAGTACTTACAGAGCTATGTCCAAGCATTTCCTGAACAGATCTAATATCTGCACCATTATTCAAAAGTTTCGTTGCAAAGCTATGTCGAAGAGTATGAGGGGTAACTTTTTTTATAATTCCAGCTTGTTTAGATGCTTTTCTAATTATTTCCTGAACTCTATAAGTAGAAAGTCTAAATTTATCTAATTCAATTTTAGCCCCAACAAAACTTGGTTTAAATCTAAATGATATAAAAAGTGGCTTAAAATTATCTTTTCTTCGATTCAAATATATTTGTAAAATTTCACAGGCTTCAGGGGTTAAAAAAGCAGGTCTTAGTTTTCCTCCTTTACCTCGAATTACAAATTCTTTTGTTTTAAAATCAATATCCGATTTGTTCAAACTCACAAGCTCAGAGATTCTTAGTCCAGAAGCAAAAAACAACTCCAAAATTGCCATATTTCTGATATCTGAAATGCTATCTCCCTTAAGTACCTCACGAAGTCTTTCAATCTCATCAATATTCAAAAATTCAACTTTAGGTCTTATTGTTTTCGGAAGTTCAATCTTATCAGCAACCAAAACCTGAAAATCTCTAAGCGCTAAATACTTAAAAAAAGCCCTTACCGCTATTAAATGATAATTTATTGTATTTACAGACAGTTTCCTTGGCAGATGATTCATATAATGTCTAAATTTCCTCACATCATCAAGTTGAATTTCTTCAACCTCAATATCTCCCAAAAAATCAATAAATTTACCAAGGTACCTTTGGTAGTTCTCAATAGTCTTAAAAGACTTATTTTTTTCTATCTCTAAATAAAGTAGGTACTCATGTAAAGCTTTGGATAATTGCATAAATTTCAATATTTAGTAATATTATATTAAATAAAGAAGTTAAAAGAAAATAAAAAAAATCCTAACAAATTTTTAAAAAATGATTTGTCCTAAATGCAATAGCTCACAAACCAGAGTAATAGACTCTAGAGATAGTCAAAACGGAAGAGAAATTAGAAGAAGAAGAGTCTGTGAAAATTGTGAAAATCGATTCACGACTTTTGAGAGATGCGCCAGACCTAAAATTTTAGTTGAAAAAAAAGATGGTTTTCTAGAACCCTATGACAGAGAAAAAGTTGAAAGTGGGATTTGGAGATCTCTTAAGAAAAGAAATATTAATCCAGAGTCAATTAAATTTGATTTAGACTCTCTTGAAGACAAATGGGGTAGGAACAACCCAGAAGTAAGCAGTAATACAATAGGGGACGATATTATGAATATGCTTTTAAAGCACGATGAAGTGGCGTATATAAGATACGCCTCAATTTACAAGGATTTTAAATCAATTCAAGAATTTGAAAACTATATAAAGCAGTTTTGCAATCCTAGCTAACAGCTTTTGTAACAGCTTTTATCACACCGTCATCAAAGGCTTTTGGAACAATATTCTCAAGGCTTGGATTTTCAACCACAGCAGCTAAGTTTTTTGATGCTTCAACAAGCATTTCTCTGGTGATTTTTGGGACTCTGTTTTCAACGGCACCTTTAAGGATTCCTGGGAAAACTAGAATATTATTAATTTGATTTGCAAAATCAGATCTACCAGTTGCTACAATTTTAGCTCCACCTTGTTTAGCCTCAAGAGGCATAATTTCTGGAACTGGGTTAGCAAGAGCAAAAACGATCGAGTCTTCATCCATTAATTGAATGTCATCTGCGTTTAAGAGATTTGCAACAGAAACTCCAATAAAACAATTTGAATCTTTAATGGCAGTCTTAAGATCTCCATCTATATTTTCTGAGTTAGTGAATTCTAATGCTTCTAATTTATATTTGTTAAGATCAGGTCTATTTTTAGAAATTATCCCTCTGGAATCAAGAAGTACAATATTTTTAATTCCAAATGAGTGAAGTTGTTCAGCAATTGAAATTCCAGCAGCTCCTGCTCCATTGATTACAACTTTTAAATCTTCTTTATTTTTATTTAAAATTTTCATTGAATTAATCAAACCTGCTAAAACAACGATTGCAGTACCATGTTGATCATCATGAAAAACAGGAATATTTAACTCTTTAATCAAGGTTCTTTCAATCTCAAAGCATTCAGGAGCTTTGATATCTTCAAGTAAAATAGCTCCAAATGTAGGTTCTATTTGTTTACAAAATTTAATGATAGCTTGTGGATCAGTTTCATTTATACAAAGAGGAAAAGCATCTAAGTTAGCAAATTTTTTAATTAAAGCCGACTTACCTTCAATGACAGGCAAAGCCGCAAGAGGACCAGTATCTCCTAGTCCAAGTGTAGCCGTTCCATTACAGACTACAGCCACAGAACGAGCTTTTAAGGTGTATTTATAGGCATTTTCAGGGTTGTTCTGAATCTCAGAAATTGGAGCGCCTATTCCAGGGGTATAAGCAAGATTTAAATCATCACTAGTATTTACTTGAGTAAGAGGTTGAATACCAACTTTACCTTTAAATTGTGCATGATAATTTAAAGCTTCAGTATTATTTTGATTGTTCATTTAAAGTTTTTTTAATGTTTTCTCTAATATCTGTAGGATACTTTGAAGGTCCATTAATTTCAACATTCATTTCGTTTTTTTCAAGTTGTGGTGTTGAACATCCAGTTAATAAAAAGCAAGATAAACTAAAAATCAGAATTTTCACCATCTTTGATTTGAAGGATAGTAGCAATATTTCTTTCATTTTTTACTGTTTAGCTTTAAACTGTCAAGGTCTTGACATTATTTCAAATCATGCTAATCTATTAAAAATATAATTTTTATTTATGATTGCATCAGACGCTGATAAAAGTGTAATAGTGAAAATTTGCTTTGAAGAAAAGAAAGTTTCTTCTGATAATAAGCATGCAGTTACTCAAGAAGAAATAAGTACTCTTACAGATCTTCATAAAGCTCTTGTTGGTTGTACCTTGACTAATTTAGATTTGTCTAACTTAGATTTGTCTAATATTATAATATCATTAACTGATGTTACTAGAACAAATTTTACTAATTCTTTATTAGAACATTCAAATTTAGGTCAACTTACTTTTAGCTTTGATAAATCAAGTTTCCAATATTGCGATTTTACCTCAGCTAGTTTGCAATTTTCTGATTTAGGAGGTGGTGATTTTACTGGCTGTATATTTAAGGGAGCTGATTTACGAGATGTTATTTTATTTGGTGCTAATTTAACTGGAGCTGATTTAAATGGAGCTAAAGTTACTGGAGCTACTGTTGATAAATATACAATTTTACCAAACAAGGACTTTGCAGTCATTGAAAGGTGTTGTAAATTAATCGGTCCCGATTTAATAGTAAGTGATAGTCTTTTCAGCGCTGTAGATTTTAGTGGATTAAATTTACAAAGAACAAATTTTTCTGGATCTGATTTATCTTCAGCTAATTTCAATGGAGCTGATTTACGAGGGGCAAATTTAATAGGAGTGAAATTATTTATAACACAATTTATTGGAGCATTGCTTGATAAAAATACTATTCTTCCTTCTTCTCAATATCGTTTATTAAAAGCTAAGGTTACTCAAACCAATAAAGAAAAGTACGTATATACAAAGGAGGGTTTCGAATTTGCAACTACTGAATCTATGATGAATGTTCTTCTAGGTTCTAATCTTTTAATTAAAGGTGTTGATTTAAATAAATTGGAGCTAAGTAGTTTGGATTTTTCTGGATCTTGGTTTTCTAAGGTGAACTTTAATGACTCTAATTTGTTCCAAGTTAATTTTTCTGGATGTCTATTATCAGAAGTAAGTTTCAATCAGTCAAAACTGAAAAATGCTGATTTTACTAAAGCAATGATAATGAGAAATGTTGATTTTAGAGGTGCTAATTTAACAGGAGCAAAGATCACGTGTGACCAGTTTAAATGTGCACTTGTTGATGATAAAACTATTTTACCAAAAGGTCTTAGCTTTGATACAGAAACGGGCAAGGTGGTCGAAGATCTTAATTTTTTATGTGAATCTTGTACTGAACGAGTCAAAAAAATGAAATTAAGTTTTAAATGTGTTGATGCTAATAGGACCAATTTTTGTGATGCCAAATTAAATAACTCTGATTTGAGTGATACTTAATTTACATCATCACTGATTTCTACTACAATTAAAGGTTGAATCCCAACTTTTCCTTTAAACTCAGCGTGATAATTTAAAGCTTCAGTATTATTTTGATTGTTCATTTAAAGTTTTTTTAATGTTTTCTCTAATATCCGTAGGATACTTTGAAGGTCCATTAATTTCAACATTCATTTCGTTTTTTTCAAGTTGTGGTGTTGAACATCCAGTTAATAAAAAGCAAGACAAACTAAAAATCAGAATTTTCACCATCTTTGATTTGAAGGATAGTAGCACTATTTCTTTCATTTTTTACGGTTAAATTTAAATCTATTAAATAAATGTAATCAATTGGTCCTAAACCAATACCGATAACATCAGTGTATAAAACTTTCTTATTTTGAATTTTCTCTAAAATTCCACTCGAAGAACCTTCACTTAAAACAGCATCAATTATACTTTGCTTTAAGTTATCAAACTTTTCAAATCTATTTAGCTTTTCTGTATCAAATGAAAAATTGTTTAAAACTCCTTGAATATTAGAATCTTTTTCAATAGATATTCTATAGATTAAGTTTTTATCATTATCCAAACTTTGCTCAAAATATTTACCTTTACTTCCATAAGCTACGCTTTGTTTATCAAAAAAAATAGAGTTAACAATTTGATTTTTTTCAAGAGGTTGAAATGAAACTAAACTATCTTCAAGCCTATCATATGTATTGTTAATAATTTCAAAGCTTAAATATCCATCCTCAAACATCACTAATATTCCAGAGTTTTCTAATTTGAAATACTTATTTGATTTTAGCGTTTTTATAGATAAATTATCATTTTGATAATTCCAATTGAAATTTAAGTTGTTTGTTTGGTTTTCAATTTCTAATTTATCAATCAAATATACTAATTCTGATCGAGTAATATAATCATTTACATTTAAAAAATTATTTGGAGATTTTTCATATAAGTTAAGCTCCATAGCTTTGTTGTTTAAGCTCTCATACCAGTTTTGATTAGCAAGATAAGTAACTTCGATATCTCTAGTTTCAAATAATATTTTTAAACTCTCAGAAATTGTTATATTGTTTCCAGGTTTAAAAGATCCATCATTATAACCATTTACAATTGAATTTTCTTTTGCAAAATTTACAAATTTATAAAACCAATCAGATTGATTGTAATCATTAAAGTAAATAGCATTTGTAGTGTAATTTTCAGGAATTTTACTTGAAAGCAAAATCTTTAAGGCTTCAGCTCTTGAAATTGGTTGATCAGGTCTAAAGGATCCATCCTTATATCCATTAATAAGCTTAGAATCAAAGGCCTTTTGAATTTCATCTTTAAAAATATGCTCCGAAACATCCGTGAAATTCGCTAAAGCAACAGATAAAAAAGCAAAAGTTAATATCAATCCTAATGTAAATTTTTTCATTTTTACTCAGTTAATTGAATTTTTTCATCTTCAATAATTTGTGAAATAATCTCCGCAAATTCTTCAAAAGTATAACTACCTAAAATTAAATTATTATTTACAAAAAACGTTGGAACACCAAATACTCCAAGCAACTCTGCTTCTTTGTAAGAAGCCATTACAGTTTCTTTTACAGTTTCGTCATCAAAACACTTTCTGAAGTCAGAACCTTTAATTCGCAAAGAAGAGCTAATTGAATTTACTAAGTTTTTAGCATTCACGTCTCTATCTATCATTAAAACTTCCTGTCTAGCGAAAATCTTATTTAAACCTTCTAAAAATTTATCTTCTTTTGCATAACATTCAAGTGCAACACTCGCTAAGAAGTCTGAATTATGAGTTTTAAAATGTTTAAGTGAAATGTTAGCAGAATTTTTATACTTTTCTCTTAAATCTTCAACTAATGCAAATGCATCCTTGGATTGCGGTGAACTTGGTGAGAAAAAGACGGTAATTCTTAAAGGAGCATCTAAATTTTTATTTTCTGAAATGATTTGTGCATTACTTAGATCAGGGCTTTTTAATGATTTAAAAGGAGTTAAGTAAACTAAAAAGTTTTCATTGGTTTGAATAAAATAATCTTTTTTATCTTCAAAGTCATAAAGCTTAGTAACATTTTGATCAAAAATAAAAGCTGGCAGTAAGTTAATGTTGTTTTCTTCAGCCAAAGCTTTTCCTTCGCTTGAGTTATAATCAATAACCTCAGATTTAAAGAGAGGAGTAATACTATTTTTAATTTTAGTTAACTGACTATCTACATCACATTCTATCCTTTTACAATTTGTATCAGTTAAAACTTTTAATTTTACTAAAGGATGGTTGTAAACAACGTGAGTTTGATTATTTTTCTCAAAAATCACAGGCGCATTATCAGCTTGTTTTTGACTTTCCATCATTTCTCGATTCTTCTTTACAGATTGATCAAAAAACATTAAAACTACTAAAATCAATGCTAAAAATATAAATGTATATTTTTTTGTATTTTTAATTTTAGCAGGTCTTTTAACTTTTTTAACAGAGGATTTAGCCAGAGTCAAAAGTCTAATTAACTCGTCCTTACTTTGGTTTTCAGTATAGTTAATATCAAGTTTCTTAAGCTCTTTTCTAAGCTCAGATTTGTTAAAGTTAGAATAATTCATTGTAGATCTATTTATCAATATTGATCCCATCTGCTGGAGAATATTTATCCAGATTCTCTTTACCCAATAATTTTATCATTTCTTTTGGTACTTTATCAATTTCAATTGATTTTTGAGTACCTTTAGACATCTCTCTAATAATTGCTTTACCTTCTCGAACTTCAGTCAGACCCATTAATATCATATATGGAACTTTAAATCTCTCAGCCATTGAAATTTGCTCTTTCATAGATGATTTACCAATCGCACCAATTGCTTTAATTCCTTGATCGTGAAGTTTTCCAAGCAATGAAAGACATTTTTTCTTAGCTTCAACTCCAAGTTGAGCAACAAACACGTGCAAATCATCCTTAGATGGAACTACCACTTTAGAAATTTTCATTTGAGCAATAATTCTCTCAATACCACCAATAAAATTACAGGCTGCTTGAGGTTCTCCACCTAATCTTTCAATTAGATTGTCGTATCTTCCACCTCCACCAACAGCTTTTTTACGACCTCTGTTTTTTTCCCAGAATTCAAAAATAACTCCACTGTAGTATGATTGTTTTCTAAAAAAATTAGTATTTACTGTGTACGGAATATTTAGTTCGTCTAGATACTCTTTGAATAATTCAAAATATTTTTTTGATTCATCATCCCAATAGTCTTCAACTTTTGGAGCCATTTGGCAAAGAATTTCAAGATCCTCATCATCAATTAAAAATAATTGGATTGGATCTCTTTCAATGAAATGTTCGTATTCATCAGGAACAGATCTTCTTTTAGAATCAAAAAAGCTTCTTAATTCAGCCAGGTAATTCTCTTTAACTTCTCTTGAACCAAAAGAGTTAATTTGAATATCAAGTCGATCCATAATTTTTAAATCTGAAAATATTTTATAAGCCAAATAAACAACTTGAGCATCTAAGGCCGGATCATTATGACCTAAAACTTCAGTTCCAAATTGATTGAAAAATCTATAGTATCCAGGTTTATCAGTATATCTAGCCTGTTGTTCAATGTAATAAAGTGAAATTGGTTGAGGATAATCTGCAAAGTTATGTTCGCAATATGCTCTAGCAATCCCAATTGTATTTGAAGGTCTTACAACTAAATCTTCTCCGCCTGGATCTCTTAAGGCGTATAAATGTCTTTCAACTAAATCCGCAGTTTCAGGAAAAGACTTTTTTATTGTATCCATTTTCTCAAAAATTGGAGTTGTGATTCTTCTAAAACCAGCTTGTCTACATCTATGTCTAATAACTTTTTTAACCATATTAAAAAAGTCATGGTTCTTAGGAAGAATGTCATGCATTCCAGTTGCTGAACTAACTTTAACTTCTGTCATGTAATTATTTAAATTAAGTGACTATATTATAGCTGAAAAAAAATATTTTGCAAACCTAAGGTTTATTGTGGTGTAATAACACTTTCTGGCTTTTGATTATCCAATTTCAAGTGCCCTAAAAGAGCAATCATAGCTGCGTTATCCGTACAAAATCCAAAGCTTAAGGGATGTCTGAAATTAATATTCAAGCCTTTCTTTTGAATCTTCTCTATAATCATTGACCTTAAATTTTTATTAGCAGAAACTCCACCCACTAAATGCACCTCTTTAGCATTAAATTCCGTAGCTGCATACAATAATTTTTTACTTAAATTGTGATTGATTGCATATTGAAAACTACTTGCGATATTTGCCTTATTTGATTCTAAAATTCCATTTTCAGTAAATTCTTGAATTTTATTTTTAACATTAGTCTTTAAACCAGAAAAACTAAAGTTCATTTTTTGATGAGGTAGGGGATCAGGGAATTTTATAGCTTTTGGATCTCCAAATTCTGCTAATTTTGAAATTTCTGGTCCTCCCGGATACTTTAAGCCCAGCATTTTAGCAACTTTGTCATAGCATTCTCCAGCTGCATCATCTAAAGTTTTCCCTAATTCTTTATATTCTTCCAAGCTGTTAATTAAATAAAGTTCATTATGCCCACCACTAACGCTTAAAGTCACAATCGGAAATTCAATTTTTTCTTTTAAATCAAGTAAACAACTATAAACATGTCCAAGTTTATGATTAACCCCCACAACTGGAATATTGTGAATCAATCCCAA
The DNA here is from genome assembly GCA_002718715.1 of bacterium. Taxonomy (GTDB): domain Bacteria; phylum Patescibacteriota; class Gracilibacteria; order UBA1369. Next base: position 62,272 of record PBFJ01000003.1, on the reverse strand, counting down.
AGTTGAAGCAAAAGTACAACCCGTAACTAAGCAACCAATCAAGCCAGGACGATTTGATACAGTTATTAAATCAACATCCTTCATTGTCACTCCAGCGTCTTTCAAAGATTTTTCTAAAACAGGAGTAAACTTAGAAACATGTAACCTTGCTGCACTTTCAGGAACCACCCCCATAGTTTTTTGATGATCTAAAATTTGTGATGCAATCACATTACTTAAAACTTCAAACTTTTCATTTACAATTGCAATTGCAGTTTCATCACAGGAAGATTCAATTCCAAGAACTAACATTTAATCTATTAATATCAGCTGCATTATGCTATAATTAAGGTAAATATTCAAGTATATGAAAGTCAGTTCAATTCAAATTATAAACACTTTAAAATCCCAAGGTTTCAACGCTCTTTGGGCAGGTGGATGTGTACGTGATATTCTACTTGGAATCAAACCCAAAGATTACGATATTGTTACGGATGCCAAACCAGAACAAGTTGAAAACATTTTCGATAAAACCATCCCAATTGGCAAACAGTTTGGGATTATAATGGTAGATTTTGATGGACATCATTTTGAAATAGCAACTTTTAGAAAAGAATCCGATTATAAAGACGGAAGAAGACCCTCCAGCGTAGAATTTACCGATGATTATGAAGATGCTCACAGGCGTGATTTTACAATCAACGGTATGTTTTACGATCCAAGTACCGACCAAATTATTGATCACGTTAATGGACAAAAAGATTTAGAATTAAAACTAGTCCGTTTTATTGGAGAACCAAGTCAAAGAATCCAAGAAGATAACTTAAGAATTCTTAGAGCCGTAAGATTTAAAAACACTTTAGATTTTCAATATTGTCCTGCAACCTACAAGGCTATAAAAAAGCACGCCAGTTTAATTGAAAATGTATCTAAAGAAAGAATCCAAACTGAATTAAATAAAATTTTACAAGATAAAAACCGTGCAAAAGCCCTAGACGACTTAGAAGATTTAGGTCTTTTAGATTATATATTACCAGAATTAAAAGAATGTATGGGGGTAGCCCAACCAAGTGATTTCCATAAAGAAGGGGACGTTTATACTCATATTCTAAAAGCTCTTGAATCAATGCCAGAAGGCTTAAATCTAAGTATGTATTGGGCCGTATTAATGCATGATATTGGAAAGCCTCAAACCTACACCGACCATGAAAATAGAATAAAATTTAATGGACATGCCAAACTCTCAAGTGAAATTGCTGAAAAAGTTTTAAAAAAATATAAATTTTCAAATCAATTTATTAAACATGTTTCTTTTCTAGTTGAAAAACACATGAGCATTTATCAAATCTTTGATATGCCTAAAAAAACTCAAATCAAATGGTTTCGCCATATTTGGTATTTAGATCTTTTAGAATTAAATAAATATGATGTCTTAGGGACATCTCCCAGCGATTTGAGTATGTATTTAAAAGTTTTAAAACTTTATCACGAAACCGTAAAAGACTTACCCGCCGAATACCCAAAACTAATTTCTGGTGATCAAATCATGCAAATCCTTAATTTAAAGCCAGGACCCAAAGTCGCTCAAATCATTGAAGAAATAAAAGACCTTCAACTTGAAAACAAAATAACTACCGAGAAACAAGCTATTGAATACGTAGAAAATCTAAAAGGTTAATAATGATATTTCTTGTTATTTAAAATTGTAAAACTTCTATAAAGTTGCTCTAGTAAAATTATTTCAGCCATTTCATGAGTAAGGGTCATTTTGGAAAGTCCAATTTTATATTTGAAAAAATCTTTATCTTCTTCTCTAAAACCAAACGGACCACCCAGGCAAAATGCTAATTTCTCAGAATTAACCGCTTTTTCATCTAAAAACTGACTAAACTCCAGACTCGTTGGAAATTTACCTCTTTCATCTAATAAAACTGGTGTATAATTAGAATCAAGGTTCTTAACTAACATTTCAAAGTCTGCTTTTTGTTTATCTTTTACTTCACCAACTTTAGATTCTTTTAAAAACACAATTGAAACATTCCACTTTGAAAGTAAAATCAAGTATTTCTCTTGCAAATCTTTCAAAGAAGATTTATTTTGTTTTCCAAAGAGGTATATTCTAATATACAAATTCTTTTAATTAATTTACTAAAACTTAACATGAATTTAAAAAAAGGCCAAGAGCTTGAAGTCCAAATAGAAAGCTTAAATATAAAGGGTCAAGGAATTGGATTTCTTGAATTAGACGGACAAAAATACAATATTGCAGTCAATCGAAGTTATCCAGGTGATAAAGTTTTAGTTTCATTACGAAAAATTAAAAAGAATTTTTTAGAAGCTCAACTTCTTGAAATTATTGAACCATCTAAAGATAGAGTCGAGCCTCAAAATTCATATGCTTTAATTTCAGGATCTACTCCTCTTGAATGTTTAAGTTATGAAAAACAACTTTTTTATAAACAAAACGAAGTTCAAAGAATTTTAAATAATTTAGATCTAAACCCTCAAATCAATCCTATTATAGGAATGGAAAATCCTTATTTTTATAGAAACAAAATGCAATACTCATTTGGAGTAACACCAGATGTTTTTGAGTTTTGTCTTGGGATGCACCATTTTAAATATAAATTTAAAATTGTTCCAGCTACGGATTGCAAACTATGTGATCCAATCTGTAGTCCTCTTGTAGATTTTACACTAGAGTACTTCAAAAATTCAGATCTAAAACCTCATGATTTTCGAGACGGAACTGGAGACCTTAGAAATCTTACAATTCGAACTGCTAAAAACACCGAAGACAAAATGTTAATTTTAGAAGTTCAAAGACCGGAAGATATGGATCAATATCAAGATTATTTCCAAAAAGTAAGCCAAAAGTTTCCAGAGCTTACATCTATTTACTTACACACAACTTTCCAAAGAAAGGGACACAAAACTCACATCAAACTCCATCACATATCTGGAAAAGAGTTCCTAACGGAAAAATTAAATATTAAAGAAAAACAATACACTTTTGAAATTCTTCCACAGGCCTTTTTCCAACCAAATCCTAGCCAAGCAGAAGTTATTTATGAATTAGTTCAAGATTCAGCTAAAGATTCTAATATTATTTACGATTTATTTTGTGGAACCGGAACAATAGGAATAGTTTTAGCTAATAAAGCTCAAAGAGTTTACGGAGTTGAAATTGAACCACAATCAATCCAAGCTGCTATAAACAATGCAGGTTTAAATCAAATTCAAAATATTCAATTCTTAGAAGGGGATGTATATAAAGTTTTAAAGAAAACTAAGCTTCCAAATCCCGATTTAGTAGTTGTGGATCCACCTCGAAGTGGTCTTACAGACAAAGCTTTATATTTGATATCAGATTTACAGCCAAAAAACTTAATTTATGTTAGCTGTAATATTAAAACTTTTGCTCAAAATGCCATTGCACTTAAAGAAAAAGGCTACACTTTAGAAAGTGTAACCCCTGTTGATCAATTTCCGCACACGCGACATTTAGAGATAGTTTCAAAATTTACTTTGCAAAAGTAAATTCACCATCTTTATAGATCACAACTTCTCGACCATCCAGCAAAGTCGCAGTAGCAACTCTATCTTTGGTAGAAACAATATCCGTATGAATCACTGATTCGTTAAAACCTAAATTCTCAAATTCCTCTTGAGTGTAATCTTTGGGATCTCCTTTGATAGAGTCCTTATAAGCAGAACCAACTGCAATATGCGTGTTTCCAAAAGGGCCACCAACATTTTCATCAAATAAGGTTTGCGCCATGAATTTAGTAATTCTAGAAAGTTTTTTATCAGTTAAAGAAAACTCCCCAACCTTATCAGCATTTTTTTGAGCTAACATATCTTTTAATAAATCTTCATTCATTGAAGCCTTTGAGTGAACAACAAGACCATCTTTAAATTCAAGTTCAATTCCTTCAATTCTAGATCCATATCTAAGTAATGGCTGATCAAACTTAATCCAACCATTGGTTTTTCTCCAATCTGGCGATATAAAACACTCAAAAGATGGAATATTATGACCAGATCCACCAAGCCATTTTCTGTTTTCACCAATGTAAATATTTAAATCACAATCTTCACCTTTAATATTTACCCATCTCATATCCAGTGAGTTTAAATAGTTTAAAATCTTATCAATTTGCCCATAAACTTCTTTCCACTTAGCGATAGGATCTTCTTCCTTTAAAAAACAAGCCTCAGCAATTTGATCCCAATATTCCTCCACCGATACCCCTGCTTGTTCTGCCATAGCCTCAGTAGCATACATTCCTAGTGTCCAAGAGCCTTTTCCGGAATCCCATTTTTTAAACAAAGCTTCTTTGTAAAATTTTCCAGCTTTTGATCTTTGCATAATTTTCTTTGAATCAACCCCAGCAAGCTCTAAAGGATTAAAATCAGAAATAATCGAAACAAAATGATCAACTTCCTCAACTTTAGCCATTAACATTTTCTTTGGATTGTATTCAATTTGATCATCTGATGCTAATTCAAAAAAACTTTTTGATAGCCCCTCAGGAATTAATCTACAAATAGGATATCCACCAGCCTCAAGCACTGATCTTTGCAGAGGTTCTAACATTGGGCGAGCACTTTCTGGAACTTGTAAAATTACAGTTTCACCTTTCTTTATTCCTTCCCCTTTATTTAAAGCAAATTTAACAAATACATCTGCGTATTTTTTTAATACTTTTGAGTCAACCTGAAAAGGTATTTTATTTGGCATATTTTAAAAATTAAATTATTCTTATTATAGACATTATCTTTACTTTATCAATGATAGATATACAAAATTTAAGCTTTGAAATAGCTGGAAAAACAATTTTAGATAGCATAGATGTAGCCTTCGAAAAATCTTCCTTAAATGCAATTATCGGCCCATCTGGAGCGGGTAAATCTACACTCCTAAATTTATTAATGGGTCTTTATAAACCAAGTAAAGGAGAAATTTTGGTAAATGAAATTAAACTTTCATCACTCAAAAAAAATTCTCGCCAAAAATACCGCCAAAACATTGGTATGGTCTGGCAAGATTTTCGTCTACTTCCCAAAAAAACTGTTTTCGAAAACGTAAAATTTGCTCTCGAAGTCATAAATTTCCCAAGGTTAGAAATGGAAAAAGCTGTACTTACAGCTTTAGAAAAAGTTGGTCTATCTCACCAAATTAACGCATACCCACGAGAACTTTCTGGTGGTGAAAAGCAAAGATGTGCTTTAGCTAGAGCAATTGTTCACAACCCATCAATTTTAATTTGCGATGAACCAACTGGAAATTTAGATCTTAAAAATGCTAGAGAGGTAATCGAACTGCTTTATAAAGTTAATAAAAATAACACAACAGTAATAATAGTGACTCATAACGTAGATCTTTTAGAAGGATTTAATGGACAAATTTATTTACTCGAAAATTCAAATCTCAAACTTATTTAAACTTTTGTTATAAATATTTTAAATCAATTTTACCATTTTGCTATTTAATTAAGATGTCTAAACTCTTTTTATGCAAAATAAATATTTAAAAAAATTCGAAAATTTACATAAGCCACCCAAACAAATTTACTTAAGAGGGGATACTAAGCTTTTACTTTCACAAAAATTAAAAGTTGCTATCGTAGGGTCTCGAATACAAAGTCGTTATGGATATTTAATGTTAGATAATTTTTTTGAAGATAAGGTTTTTAAGAATGTTGTTGTTGTTACAGGTGGAGCTTACGGAACTGATATGCAGGCTGTTAAGCTTAGCTTGAAATATAAAATACCATTGATAATAATTCTAGCATCTGGAGTACAAAACTATACGCCAAAAAGATACTCGTATCTTTTTGATAATATGCCCGAAAATTGTTTGTTGATATCAGAAAGTCCTGATGGTTATATCCCAAATAAATATGATTTTGTAAAAAGAAACCGGCTTATTGCAGCGATTTCAGATTTAGTTTATATCAATGAAGCTTCTAATGATTCAGGCTCATTACACACTGCAGATTTTGCCTTAGACTTAGGAAAAGATATCTGTTGTATACCTGGAAGGCTGAATGATGAAACTTATCAAGGCTGTTTGAAATTAATAGCCAATGGAGCAAGAATGATTGAAAACACAGCAGCTTTCACTGAATTAATTCAAGATAAAATACGAATAAATTTATTTGGTCACTCTTAAAACTTCAGATAGAGAAGTGTGTCCATCTATAACTTTAAGAATACCATCTTGATACATTGTTAGCATACCTTCTTTTTGTGCTTTTTGAAGAAGTTTTGAAAAAGGTACATCTTCTGTGATCGCATCTCTGAATTCCTGGTCTATTCTAAAAATTTCACAAATTACAATTCTTCCTAAATAACCGGTGTGATTACACTTTTCACAACCTTTTGCACAAGGGAGTTTAGACGGAATATTGTAAGGTTTCTTTGTGATTTTTGAGATTTTTTCAGATTCGGCTTTTAGAATACCAAGATCTTTTTCATTAATTTCTTTTTCTTCCACACAATGCTCACAGAATTTTCTAACTAATCTTTGAGCCATTACAGTATCTAGAGATGGAGCAATTAAGTAAGGTTCCAGTCCCATATTTCTTAATCTTGGAATAGCTTCAAGTGCACTATTTGTATGTAATGTTGAAAGCATTACATGTCCAGTTAAAGAAGCTTGAAGAGCTGTATTTGCTGTTTCAAGATCACGAATCTCCCCAATCATTACTACATCAGGATCTTGTCTCAATACAGATTCAAGAGCCATCTGAAAAGTATATCCTTTCTTTTCGTTAATTTGACTTTGAACAATTCTATCAAGGTGATATTCAATAGGATCTTCTAGCGTAATTATTTTTCGGTCTGAAGTGTTATATCTTGCAAGTAAAGAATATAAAGTAGTTGTCTTACCACTTCCAGTTGGACCGGTTACTAAAATCATACCCTGAGACAAATCTGAAATATCATTTAAAATACTTAAATCTCTTTCATTAAATCCAAGATGCTCTAAGTCTAAAAATTTTTTTCTAGAATCAAGAAGTCTTAGAACGATAGTCTCTCCAAACTCTGTAGGAATAGTCGAAACTCTAACGTCTATTTTATACTCATTAACCTCAAAAAATAATCTACCATCTTGAGGTATGTCATTAACATTTAGTCTTAATCCTGATTTATATTTAATTTGCTTTGCTAGTTCTTTATATATCTTATTATCAAACTCTAAAACTTTTTGAAGCATTCCATCAATTCTAAATCTTACTAAGGTTTTTTCTTCTTGGGGTTGTAAATGAATATCAGAAGCTTTGGTTTTTAGACCACCTACCAGTAAATCATTAATACCTTTTGATAAAGTTGACAATGAAATACTTTCACCCAGTTTAGACAAAGTTTCAATTTCTTTTTGATATGTTTCAATTAAATCCTCATCGACTATGTTTTCAATTTTATCATCTTTTATTTTACCTTCCGTAAATTTTTTTAGCTGATATAAAATTCCAATCCGTGAAGCTAAATTTAATTGTAATTCAAAACCTTCTTTTTTCATCTTTTCTAAAACCTCTTTTGTTTTTGAAAAATTAGGATCGTTAATCGCAACCCTCACTTTAGAACCTACTCTAAAAAAGGGGATTACTAAACCTTCTTTTAGTTCCTTAAGATCCCAAAAATCATAAAGGTCCGCATTTATTGGAGTGGATATAAGGTTAATATAACCATATTTATTTCCCAAAGCTTCAGCTTTTTTCTTAACTATCTCCTCTTGAATTTCTAAATTTATCTTATTACTTAAATCTAATCCTGTTTGTTTGTCATCTTTAGATTTAACTCTTTTTCCACCAGAAGCTGCTTTGATTTTTTTTGAGTCCATTTAAGAAAATAATTATTACTCTTATTATATCACAAAAATCTAAAAATTAAAAAAGCCTCATTATGAGGCTTTTGAAAGTATCAAGTTAATTATTGAGATAATTTCTCATAAATTGCTTGAGCAGATTCTTCACTAATTCCTTCGATTGTTGAAAGATCTTTAACACTTAATCCTTTTAATTGAACAATTTGCGTTAAGTTTGCCTCGATTAATGCATCCATCGTTTCTTTATCAAGCTCTAGTTCATGAATATCTTCAACTTCTGGAGATTCTTCAGACACATTTTCATCGTTTGTAGATTCAGAAGCTTTAGCTTCTTCTTTTGATAGTACTTCTTTTTGTTTTTCAGGATCTAATTCTTCAAAGTTCTTTATATTAACTTCAAATTCCAAAAGTTTAGATGCTAATCTTACATTTTGACCTCTTTTACCAATAGCAAGTGGACGTTGGTCTTCAGTTACAAATATATTAAGAATTCCATCTTCTTCATTCAAATCTATATATTTAATTTCAGCTGGAGATAGTGTCTCTCGAATAAGTTTTTCTTGAGAACTTGGATTTTGAATGATATCAATTCTTTCTCCATTTAGTTCCTCCATAATACTTTTAATACGAACTCCTTTTTGTCCAACGCAAGATCCTACTGGATCAATTTTTTGATCGGTAGATTCTACAATCATTTTAGTTCTTAATCCAGCATCTCTAGCGATTTTTACAATTTTTACTAATCCTTGATGAACTTCAGGGATTTCTAGCTCAAAAAGTTTGGCAACTAAATTAGGATGGGTTCTTGAAATCAAAAGCTTAGGACCTTTTGTAGTTTTAATTACTTTATCTAAATAAAGTTTAAGTCTTTGCCCTGCAAAATATCTTTCCCCTTTGATTTGGGCTTCCCTTGGAAGTTCAATAATAATTTTACCAAGGTCAATAAACACATGACCATTTTGAACTCTATGAACTTGTGCATTTATAAGTTCATTTTCTCTATCTTTAAAGTTATCATACATAATTTTTCTTTCTGATTCTTGTAACTTTTGCAGGATTACTTGCTTAGCACTTTGAGCTGCAATTCTTCCAAATTCCATTGGAGTAACATCTACTCTTACTACATCTCCAACTTTCACAGATTTTTCATATTTGGTAGCTTCTTTTGCTGTAATCTCTAAGTCTGCATCTTCAACAGTTTCTACAACCGTAAAGACTTGGTAAATAGTGGCATTTTCTCCTGAATCCGAAAGGTCAACTTCTATGTCTTGTTCTCTATTACCATAATCTTTTTTGTAAGCTGTTTTTAAAGCAGCTTTAATAGATTCTAAAACTTCCTCTTTGGGTAAGTTTTTCTCACTACATAATTGGTTTATTGCAGCTTGAAACTGTGATTGCATTTTATAATTGTTAATTTTATGTTAAAAAAATCAGCTCTTTGCTGACTTTACAGTTGAATTTTACTATGAAGATTCATTTTTTGCAAGGAATTCATCAATTTTTTTGAAAATCATTGAAGAATCGTAACCTTTAGAAACTAACTTTCTAATTAGTTTATTTTTTTCTTCAAAGGTAGAATCTTGAAATTTTCTTTTAATTAAATCTTTTAAATTAAGTTCGATTAAATCAATATTCTTCAAGATTTCAGAGTTAGTATTCTTTGATTCAATACCAAAATTAAGCATTTTAAGTCTTATGTAGTTTGGTCCATACTTTTTATTTACTAAGCTTTTTACCTTTGAAGATGTAAATCTATCATCAGATAAATAGTTATAACCTTTTAATTTATCTAATGTTTCTTTGATTAATTTTGAATTATTACATTCAAATTTTTTTTGTAACTTTCTGTATAGCTCAAGCTCAGAATATTCTCTTATTGATAAATATTTTAAAGCTTGAGCAAACATTTTTTTTTCTAATTTTTCCACTAAACTAAATTTTCTTTAATTTTTTCTACAACTTCCTTATGCATTTGTTTTGCAACTTCTGGATTAGCAATTAAGTAGTTTTTTGTATTTTCTCTACCTTGTCCGATTGTTTTTTCTTGATATGAATAAAACGCCCCAGCTTTTCTAGCTATACTATATCTTTCTGCTAAGTCTATTAGATCACCTTCGTATGAGATCCCTTTGTTGAACATAATATCGAATTCTGCAATTTTAAAAGGGGGAGCTATCTTATTTTTCACAACTTTCACCTTAGCCTTATTACCAACTAATTGTTTTCCATCTGGTCCATTACCTTCAATTTTACCAGCACTTCTAATCTCCATTCTTACAGATGAGTAAAATTTCAATGCATTACCACCAGTTGTTGTTTCAGGGTTACCAAACATTACACCAATTTTCATTCTAAGTTGGTTAATGAAAATTATTGATACATTTGATCTAGATACAATTGAAGTTAACTTTCTTAAGGCTTGACTCATTAATCTAGCTTGTAGACCCATATGTGAATCACCCATATCACCTTCAATTTCTGCTCTTGGCGTTAATGCAGCTACAGAATCAACTACAATTAGATCCACAGCATTTGATCTTACTAGTGTTTCTACAATTTCAAGAGCTTGTTCTCCACTATCTGGTTGTGAAACAAGTAGATTGTCAATATCTACACCTATTTTTTTTGCATATTCTGGATCTAGTGCATGCTCCGCATCAATAAATGCTGCTATCCCACCTTTTTTCTGACACTCCGCAATTGCATGTAATGTTAAGGTTGTTTTTCCTGAACTTTCTGGACCATAAATTTCACAAATTCTTCCTTTTGGTATTCCTCCACCAAGTGCGATATTTAAAGAGATTGAACCTGTTGATATAGTTTCAATTAAGGCTCTTTTGTTTTCACCAAGTTTCATTATAGAACCTTTACCAAAGCTTTTTTCAATTTGACTTAAAGCTACATCTAAAGATTTAAGTTTATTTTCTTTGTTAGCTTCTGCGCTTTTCGTTCCAGCAGTTTTTTTTATTGGCATTTCTTTTTGGTTAAATGTGTTTTGTAAATCAATTATAGGTGAGCGTATGTTCACCGTCAAGTTAATTCATTCTTATTTTACTAAAATTTGGTAAACAAATTTTAAAAAAATTGTAAAATTTATTATTTATTTTGTTTTATCATTTTATATAAACACACAAACTGCAGAATTATAAATAGATAGAATCCAAATCCATAAGATTTAAAAAGGGGGTTGACTCCAAATGCATTACTTTGTGTAATAAAAAAGTAAAGGATAGTTAAGTAAATTGAAATGCAGATTCCAATTAAATTAAATAAATTTAATTGTACTGTTTTTAGAAATTTTAGTTTTTTATCAATATTGATTTTATCCATATTATAGTAAATCATAATCGCTTGTATAACTAGTAGGTTTACTCCGATGATAGATAATTCCCCTTGAAAAACATTTATATGTAAGCCTTCTCCGTATTTATCAATATCTGAATAAAAGTTGAAAAACATTGAAATAATAGAAAATAAATATAACTCATTTAAACTTTTATAAAGTCTATTGATTTTTTTTGACTTCCTAAAGATACCTAATAAGTCTTGAAGCATTTTCATGATTGATATTATTCTTAAATAAACTATAATCTTATTAAGATAAAAAGTAAATAATGCGCAAATTTGCAATAGATTTAAGACATTTAGTTTCTAGTCACCCAACAGGTAAAGCTGTTTATACAAAGCATCTTTTAAATCACCTTTTGCAGAGTGGAGAAGTTTACGCTCTGGGAAATGATATTCAAAATAAATACGTGCATAAAAATTTAATATGCAAAAAGTTTTCGAAGATATTTTTTCACTTAAGTTCTACTTTTTTTATTTTAAAGAGTAATCTTACTTTTTTCTCTTCTGAATCTTATATTACTCCATTATTAGTGTCATTATTGGGAGGTAAGTCAATCATTACTGTTCATGACTTAATTGCTTTTGAAACTAATAATCATAAATTTTTTCCAACTCTTGTTGAAAAAGTGTGCTTGCCTCTCCTTGTGAAATTTTCAAATAACTCGTTTTTATTTTCTACTAATTCTCAACTTGAGGATTTTAAAAAAAGATTTAAGGTCAAATCTAAAAAATTGCATGTATTTTTTCCAGGTTCTAAAGAAAAGGTTAAAAAGAACTTTAAGAAACACAAGAAGTATATTACTTTTAATTCAACATTTATTGAAAGAAAAAACCAACTTATATTATTAAAGGCCTTTAATTTAATAAAAGACAGTGTTGATAAAAAGTTAATCCTAGTTGGTAAATTTACAAGCCCGTATATTTCTGAAATTCAAAAATATATTTTAGAAAATAATTTAACTGAAAAAGTTACCTTAAAGGATTACGTTTCATATAAAGAACTTGATGAGATAATTTCAAATACAGCTATTTTAGTAAATCCATCTAAAATTGAAGGGTTTGGATTGCAGATATTAGAAGCTTTAGAGCGTAAGATTCCATGTCTTATATCAGATATCCCTGTTTTTAAAGAAGTTTTTAAAAATTCATGTTTATATTTCGATAATTGTGATCCAATAGATTTATCTGAAAAAATTATGTTTTTAAATAATAATTTAGAGTTACAAAAACAGCTAAATAATAATGCTCAGTCAGTCTTGAAAAATTATAGTTTTAAAAAAACTTATTTAAAATTTAAATCTTTACTTAAGAAGGTTTAAATACTTTTTATGCATTTTTTCGGCAGAGAAGTCTTTAAGCTTTTCAAATGCCTGTTTGCTAATAATTGATAGTCTTTCAGGAGACTTAGAAATTTCACTTAATTTACTTTGAAAATCATTTACACTTGAGATGAAAATTTCATGCTCGGGCTTAAAGTAATCCTTTGCTCCAACTAAATCTGAAATTAGTACAGGGACTTTTCTTTGTATAGCCTCAAGAACAACAAGTCCAAATGGATCTACTTTTGTTGCCGGAAGAATTAAAAGATCTATTTCACTCCAGAATTCTTCGAGTTTCTTATCCTTTAAATAACCAAGCCATTTTATATTTTTGAGATTATAATCCAGTTTTTCACTAGATATCAAAAATTCAAGATGGGGGAATTTATGGCATAAATTTAAAATTACTTCGGAGCCTTTATCTTCAGTAAATCTTCCAAGGAATCCTATCTTCTTAAGTTGATTTTTTCTATCATAGTTATTAGTTGGTTTAGTATAAACAGCATTAGGTATAATGATTGCTGATGAATTGTAAACTTTTAATAAATCTTTCTTCATAATTTTAGAAACACTTACAACTTCTATATTTTTAAGTTTTACTAAAGTCTGTAGTTTTCCTAAAAACGGATTTTTATACATAAAATTTCCAATCGTAGCATGTTCCATAAAAACAACTTTGCTAGCGACCTTGGATAAATATTTAGAGAAAATAATTTTCTCTCCGATATTTAAGAGAAAAGTACAAGCTTCATTTTGAAAAAAATCAGAATTAAATTTTCTTTTAAATCTAAATAGACTCCATGGGTACTTTAATATAAAAGCAAGCATAGAAAGTTTTGTAACCGGAGCTCTAAAAGGTTTAAATTCATAAACTTCTAATTCAAGATTTTTAAATTCCTTGATTAAAACCGGACAACTAGAAATAAGCCGAACTTCAAATCCATTTGACCTAAAATATTCAGCTAATTTAATTGTATGAAGTTCTTCGCCACCCATTCTAGATTCAAATGGGAAGCGAATAAATGTAATAGTTTTAATCATTAGAGATTACAGCTTTAATTCTACGAATTCCTTTTCCGCAACTTTGTTCTTTTTTAATTTTAAACCTTCCTATTTGACCAGTATGCTCAACATGTGGACCTCCACAAATTTCTAAAGAAAAGTCTCCAATTCTATATACATTTACATTGTCTCCATATCTATCTTCAAAAAGTCCAATTGCTCCACTAGATTTAGCTTCATCAACAGACATAACTGAGTTAGAAATCTGAAGATCTCTCTGAATTTGTTCGTTTACAAGGTTTTCTACTTCAATTAGATGCTCTTTAGAAACAGCTTCATGATGATTAAAATCAAATCTTAATCTTTCAGGAGTAATATTAGAACCTTTTTGTTCAATATGATCTCCAAGAATATTTCTTAAAGCTTGATGAAGTAGGTGAGTAGCGGTATGTAATTTAGTACTTTCCATAGAATGATCAGCTAAACCTCCTTTGAATTTTTGCGCGGAATTAGCCTTTGATAAATCTTTGTGAGCCTGGAAAGCTTTTTCGTATCCATCTAAATCTACTTTAATACCATTTTCTTCAGCTAATTCACAAGTCATTTCTATTGGAAATCCAAAGGTATCATATAAATGGAAAGCATCAACTCCAGATAGAACTTGTTCAGTATTTTCTAAGAATTTAGCAAACATTTTTTCTCCACTGATCAAAGTTTTTTCAAACTGCTTAATTTCTTGTTCTAATTCATTTAGAATAAAATCTTGATTTTCGTTTAAACTAGTATAGTAATCTCCATATAAAATAATAAAATTCTTTGCAATTTCTATCATTTCCATTGCTGGCATACCTAGCTTTTTAGCATGTCTAACAGCTCTACGAATTAATTTTCTAAGAACATAACCTTGATCTTGATTAGATGGAGTAACACCATTTTTTTCACCCATTAAAAATACAGCAGACCTAGTATGATCAGAAATAATTCTAGCTGATTTTTCATTGTAGTCACTGCAAGATTCTTTTATTAAATTGATAGCACCTAAAAACAGGGGAGTTTCGTAAGGAGAGTTAACACCATTTACAAAGCTTACAATTCTCTCGAATCCCATTCCTGTGTCAATATTTTTTTTCTTTAATGGTGTTACAGATTTGTCCTCATTTCTAAAATAAGCCATAAATACATTATTCCAAACTTCCACGTAAAGATCAGTTTCATCATTTGGATAGTATTCATTATTAAGATATTTGGGATCATTTAAATCACCAGCATAGTAAAAAATTTCAGAATCTGGTCCACAAGGTCCAGTTTCCGCAAGTTTCCACCAGCAATCTTCATCAAATAAATAAATTCTATTTCGATCCTCTTTAGTTGCTTTATCTGATAAAACAAATCCCATTTCTTCCCAAATTTTAATAGCTTCATCATCTCTGTCTACGTCTTTATTTCCTTTGAAGCAAGTTACACAAAACCTTGATTTATCTAATCCAAGACCTCCTTCAGATTCGGAAGCTGTTAAAAACTCGAAACTCCATTTTAAAGATTCTTCCTTAAAATAATCACCAAGCGACCAATTTCCAAGCATTTCAAAAAATGTACAGTGAGTATCATCTCCAACCTCTTCAATATCAATGGTTCTTACGCACTTTTGACTATTTACCAATCTTGATCCATTTGGATGCTCAGCTCCTAACAAGTAAGGAACTAAAGGTTGCATACCTGCAGTATTAAAAAGTGATGTAGGATCATTTTCAGGAATTAGTGAACTAGAGGGGATAACTGCGTGATTTCTCTTTTTGAAAAAGTCTAAAAATTTTTGTCTAATAATATTTGGATGCATATAAAATGATTTAATTTGCAATAATTATAAAACCATTTTACCCCTAAAGTAAAGCCAAAAAGACTATAAAATGATTCTTTAATTGCATGCAATTGAAATAAAATTTATAATATAAAAAAAACTTATGAGACTCTTTTTCAGAATTGTTATTTCTACTTGTTTAATACTACTGTTAATCCTAAAAACTGGACAGTTTTTTTATTTAAAATATTTTAATTTTGAGAGCAATTTTGAGCTTCTGCCCTCAAATACAAATTATGCAATATCTTTGAATAAAGATGAAATACTTAATCTTTCGGATTTAAAAGTTAAATATCACTTAACAAATTTTTCTAGATTTTATTCAAATCAAGAATATAAATTAGATAAAAAAATGTCTCAAATTATAAATGCAGATGTTTTATGTGAAAACGACAAAAATACATTTGTTACAATTTTTGAAGACTTAAAACCAAGTCAAATTCAAGTTTATTCAAATCACAAACTGATCCAAAATGACAACAATTTATATCTTACAGATTTAAACTGTGAATTAAATTTTGATAACTCTAAAAGTTACGATAATTTGATCGCAAATGTTTCAAAGTCTAAATTTGGATACGTATTACTTTCTGAAAGCTATATCAAAGAGAATTTTAATTTCCTACCAATCAATAGTGACTTAGTAGGAGCATTTAATCATTACCAAGATAGTTTGATTTTAAATTCTTTTGCATTCCACAGTTTACAAGAGCTAGAAAGCCTTCAAAAAAATCTTACAAAAACAGATGTTAAATGTTTAAATCCCAACCATAATTTTTTAGCAATAAAAGAGCCAATTTCTTTTATAGATAAAACAAATTTCAAAAATCTTGATTTTATAAATAATTTTCAGAATGGAGTCCAAATAAACTTCGATAATATTTTAGAAATATGTAATCAAGAAAAACTTTTTAAGTTAAAAAACAAAGCAGATTTAAAAACAATTAGTGAGAAACTTCCTGACAATTCAACTGCTAATTATTATGATTTAGATCTATCTAAACTCTTTGGACAAGAAGATATATCATCCAAAAATGCATATTATAATCAAGATCTACTAAAAGTTTCAGATTTGTTTTTACAATATATTTTTCCAAGCTTTAAAACACAAACTTATTTTAATTTTTTAAGTGACTCTTTAAATTCCATTACTATTTTCTATGAATAAATATATCCTAAAGATTTTTTTACCAATAACGATCTTACTTTTATTTAATTTGTTCCAAACTAATACAGATTTCATACAAAGTAGCACATTAAAAAAGAATTTAATATCTGGTGATTTTCAAGAAATTCAAATCAATATAGATCAATTACTTCATAAGGCCAGCTTAGTTCATCCAGTATTCAATGAGTTCAAAAATCAAATAAAAGATAATTTGGAAAGTACACTGAAAAACTGGGAGACCTTTTTAGTATTTACTAGTAAAAATCAATTAATTTTAAAAGATCAAAATTTTCTAAAGATTAATCCTATTTATATTTCTTTTGTTGAAAAAATATCAATCGAAATTCAAAACTTAAATCAAAATATTCAAGAAATTCAAAATTTGATTTTAAATCCAGAATATAAATTTCAAGAAAACTATCTTATAAATTCAAAGTTATCAGAATCCTTAGACGAACTTAATTCAAAAATCTTTGATATCCAAAATCATTTATTATTAATTGAAACCTTAACAGGAATAAAGAAAAAAAATAATTTATTAGTTCTTTTGCAAAATGACTATGAGCCTAGAGCAACTGGAGGTTTCTTAAGCGCTGTATTAGATATTGAGATATTTAAAGGTGAAGTCACAAAACTCGAAATTAAAGATATTTATGAGATTGACGGACAGTTAGTTCCAGATTTAGATTCACCAATTGAGTTTCAAAATTTTAACAAAAAGCTTTTTATAAGAGATTCAAATTTCCATCCGGACTTTCACATAAGTGCAAGCTTAATAGATAGACAAATTCAAGAAGCAATTTCAAAAAGCTTTGATTTTATTGCAAGTGTAAATTTAAGCTTTCTTGATCAAATGATTAAAGAACCAATTGATCTTAGATATCAATATACATATTTAGATAAGGTGAGACTCAAAAAAAACATCAATCAGCATATTTCAATTTTGTTAAACAAAGTTTTAAAATCTCCAGGTCTGTTAGATAAATCTTTTAGAAATCGAGATCTACAAATTACATCAAAGGATCCCAATTTAAATTCTTTATTAAAGGAATATAATTTTTATCATAGTTTGAATCCTCAAATTACGACAATTTCAAAGGCCAATGTTAATGGATATAAATCTTTCTTTTCGCAAAGATCCACATTACAAATCATAGTCGATCATAGTAAAGAAAAAGTAAAAAAAACTATAAAAATTTCTTCTAGTCATCCTTATACAAATCAAAATCAAATTTTTCTCGAATCAATTTTCAAACAATTAGGTTTAAAAGACAAACATGATCTTTTTTCGAGTCTAAAGAAAGACATTCAAAACTTTTATCGAATTTACCTACCTGATTCTAAACAATACGATATCAGTAATTCAGAATTTCTAATCAAGGAAGAAAACCTAATAGCAAATGGAGAAAATTCAAAAATAGAATATTCATATTTTCCTGAAAAAAAACAATTTGATTTCAAAGAGCAAGTCGAAGTAATAGGATATAAACATTTTAAAGATATTCAATTAGTAGTAATTCTTCCAGAAAACAAATCTCTTTTTTCACCCGTTTTTGAATACAAAAAAATCAAAGAGAATACTTATAAAATTCCCTTTGATTCAGAATTTATAGTTATAGATAAATAAATTAAACAAGGGTTCCTTCAAGTAACCACTCTAATGATTTATCAATTTTAACTTCAACAATTTTACCGATCAAGTTAGTTGGACCCTCAAATACAACTTCTTTAAAGTGTTCACTACGACCGTGAAGCTTTTGACTTCTATCCGAGAATTTTTCAACTAAAACTTTCACAGTTTTACCAGCGAATTTTTTGTTGTTTATAAAAGAAGTTTCTCTTAATAGATCATTCATTTGATGCCACCTTTTAGATTTTACTTCTTTTGGCACATCATCTTTTTTAAGCATACCTGCAACCGTTCCTTTACGCGTTGAGTACTGAGAAATAAAAGCTAAATCAAAACACATTTCTCTGAAAAAATCTAAACTCTCTTGAAAATATTCATCAGTTTCACCACAGAAACCAACAATCATATCAGTTGTAATTGAACATCCTGGAATCTTCTTTCTGATGTATTCAATACTTTCTCTAAACTGCTGTGAATTATAATTTCGGTTCATTTTCTTTAAAATATAATCCGATCCAGATTGCAAGGGCATATGTAAACAAGGCATTACTGTTTTACTTTCAGCAATAAAATCCACCACGTCATGTTTCATATCTTGAGGATGAGGTGAGGTAAATCTCAGCCTTTGAAGTCCTTCAATTTCATCAACTGCTTTAAGCAATTGAACAAAAGGATTTTCATCATAAGTAAAATTACTAGATTTTTTATCGATCCAACTTAACCCATAAGAATTTACGTTTTGCCCCAATAAAGTTAATTCAATGCATCCATCTTCTACAAGTTTTTTTGCTTCTTCAACAATATCTTTAATTGGCCTTGAAACCTCCCTCCCTCGAGAGTAGGGAACAATACAATATGTACAAAACTTATCACAACCAGTCATAATAGGAATATAAGCTTGAAAACTAGTTTTATATTTTGGTTGAATTTTAAAGTAGTTGTTTAAGTCAGCTTCTTGAGTTTCAAACTCTGCTAGTTCTGGTTTTAAATCCTTTAACAAAGAGGGAAGCTTTGTAAGATCTTTGATTGGAAAGCAAACATCTAAATCTTTTAATTGCTTAAATAGCTTATCTTTATCTTCAGAATTTTTAGTGCTAGGTATCCTTGTCATACAACCAGTAATACCAATCATTAAGTCTGGATTTTGCTTTTTAAGTTTTGCTACAGCTTTCATACTTCCTAAAACTTTATCTTCAGCTTTTTGTTTAATTGAGCAGGTATTAAAAATCACTAAGGATGCATTTTCAATTTCCTCCGTGTTTTTATATCCATAGCTTTCTAACAGTCCTGAGAGTCTTTCAGAATCAGAATAGTTCATTTGACACCCATAAGTTTTAATATGGTAACGCAAGTTTTCAAGTGCGTTTTTATTGCTTGTTTTTACCATGTCCTAAACAATTAATTTAATTTTTCATATATTAGAATAATTTAATTAAAAAATCAATCACCATAAAACAGTTTTATCGCAATAGCAAGGGTTTGCATAAAATAATTTTACTTGATACTATTATATGATCTTTAAAAGATAGAAATTCAAAAGCGAAAAGAGCTTTCTAAATAAACTAATTAGTTTAGAGACCTTTTTTTGCTTTATGACGGGATAAACATTTACCACTTTTATCCGAAGAAACCCTTGTCTGGTAGTTACTGTGACTTCTTAGCCACTTTGCTTTTAAGCACTAGTTCTACACAAAAACAGACGGTCCGTGCAACGCTAATTTATTAGCTAGGTAAGACTTAAAACTAACCAAAGTAAGGCAAAAAATTTCGTAGCTGGTAACTACTAATAGGTAGATTTTCTCAGAGTCGCATTCCTTTGATATAATAACAATTGAATGATCTAAGAGACTCTACCTTTTTTAATTATCAAAATGAAAAATTTATTTTTAGTACTCAAACGAAATTTCTTTCTATTTTTACCCTTTGTTTTTATTCCCACTTTGAATAATTCAAATAGTCTTTTTTCAATACTTGTATTATGCATCTATATTTTATTTGTATTTATAGGTACAAAAAATATTCAAGGCTTACAAACTTCTATTTCTAAGGTTTTTCTTGCTTTTATTTTCTATATTTCAATTCATAGTTTTATAATTACAGATTATACATTTATTAACTTTATTGGTTCTAATACTCGCCATTATGGAATTTTCCTTTATTTCCTTCTATTTTGCTTGTTCTTATTCTTTCAGTCATTTTCTAATAAAAAATTTTCAAGGATTATCAGTCTTAATCTAATTATTGCCAATCTACTGTCTTTAATTGGAATCGCCCAGTTATTTATTCCTGAAATCTACGGATTTGTAGATAAATTAAATTTTTTCGATGGTAAAATTTTTTCGACTTTTATGCTTCCAAATTTCTTTGGCCAGTACTTATCAATAAGTTTAACCTTGGGAGTTTACAACAAGTTAAAAAATTCTCGAAAATATAATTTTATTTTTATTCTACCTTTGATTGCCATTGTTTTAACACGCTCTAAGGTGGCTATTTTAGCAACATCCTTAGTTTTTCTTTATTATCTATTTAAAAGGATTAAGGGAAAAATTACAAAGCCAAAAATAATGCTATTGCTAGCTCCTTTGCTGTCAATATTTGTTTTTCAAGAGTTTTTCCACTTAAGTCGATCTGTCCAAACTAGATTTGAAATTATGAAATCTAGTTTCAGCTTATTTTTAGATAACTTGTTCGGAATTAATTACTATGGTCTTGAAAGCTATTTTCCTAAAGTAATAAATTCAAATCATTACTTTTTAGAAAAAAATTTGGACCTTATTTACGATAAATCACACAATTTTATAATAGATTTTTTGTTGATTGGAGGGATTCCATCTCTCTTGTTTTTAATCTTAATTGCAAAATTGATTTTTGATAAAGTTCAAAAAAACTCACTTAATTTTATCTTGTTAATTCCGTTGATAGTTATTTCATCTTTGAGTATATTTTCTGTTTCAAGTTTAGTTTTAATAACTTTAATTTTTGCAATTATTTTTAGTCAAAATTTGAAAAAAATTAATTCACATATACATACTGTCTTTATTTTATTCATTTCATTAATAACTTTGTTTTTTAGTAGTAGTTTTATGGGGCATTTGCACTTTAAATCCTATCAAGAGACTCAAGATATCAAATTCTTAGAGAAAGCAGTCTTTATGAATCCTACTAACTTAAAAGCTAATTTAGAAGTTTTAAATTTTATTAAAGAGGATAAATTGGATGAATATTACATAAAAAATAAAAATACTTTTTCCTCTCAAAACTTTGTAATTAAAAGAGCATTCTTAAAAAACAAAGCATTAAGAGGGGATGATGTTGAGTTGGAAATTCAAAGTCTTATTAATCAAAATCCAAATGATTTTAAAAACCATCTTTTACTTGCCAATTATTACTATTTAAAAAAGGATTTTCTGCAAGCTAATCAAGTATTTTACAATTTAAAGAAAGATTTTGATATTACAAAAATTCAAGATTTCCAACATTCCAAAAAATATTTACAAGCTTTTGAGAAATTTGAATAGTCAAACTTTACTTTTTCGTTTATTTAAGGTATAATGAAGTAATTAATAAAGTTATATGAAAAACCAAAAATTAGTTCTTTTTATTGCGAGTGTATTCTTACTTTTAAGTATTAGTTTTTTTGTTTACAGCGAAACTTTAGGAAAGTCTGCATCTAGCATTCAAATCAAATCAGTTCATGCAACAACACCTATAACCTAAAGGTTATAAATTTTATGAATTTTAACTTCTTTATCAAAGAGTTTAAAAAGGGAGGAATTTTCTTTTTGACTTATTGTAAAACTCACTTCCAGCATTGGAGCCCTTAAGTTATCGTTGTTATTTTCAGCAATTGCAAACTCTGGATTTTCAAGTGGAGCAATTTTGACTTTAAAGTTTTCAATTTTTAAATTCTGAAAGTTTAAATGATTTTCAGAAGCAGCTAGTCTTTGATAATTAAAATCTTCCTGATATGAGGCAAAGTAAGTGGGTAAACCATTTTCAAGAAATTCATTATCTTTATTCTCAAGCTTTTGATAAACTAAATTACCACCAGAGTTTCCAAGTATTAATTGATCTTGATTAGTTTTGGATTTTAAAAATAAAACTGAAAATTCCATCTCTTTGTTGTCACAATTCGCAGTAGAAGGTATATCTACAAACTCGTTTATAGATTTATTTTGGATAGTAAATCCACCTGAATTGCAAATTGCATTAGTGCCATCTTCTCCTCCAAAAAATCCTTGAAAAACATCCTTCGAAGACTCAATAATTCCAAGGCTACAATCACCATCTGTACAATCATAAGAGTAGCCATCTTGATCTCCGTCAGCATTTGTTCCTAAATTAAAAAACTGATGATAATAAAGACCCTCATTTTTACCAAAATTTGTAGTATCCTGCTGGTTAAGCTCGTCTTCATAAAAAGGACAATCACCAGCCATATGACATTGCACAAAATACTCATTCAGATTTATTGTATTTCCTTCAATTAAGTTGTCTAAACGGTTGATAAAAATTTGAATCTGATTGTCAAAGACTTGGTTAGAAGTACTAAAAAATGATTGTTTTACAGCAGAAATATAACTTTGCGTACCAATTAAAAATATAACTGAAAATATACTAGCGCTAATTAAAACTTCAATAAGAGTAAAACCTTTTTTTTGCATATTATATTTTTAATTTAGTATTAATAGAATATTGAATTCCTTTAAATTCATAATAGGTTTGGATTTCTAATTTATCTTCGTCTGGATTTAAAAAAAGATAACTGTAAATCGGAAAGCTTTTGAAATTAGTGCTTGAAAAATCATATTCATTGCAATCTGGATTTTGACAAAATAGGGGAGTAAGACTATCAAAATTATCCAAATCATCTAGCTGAACAACACGTGTATCCAAATTATTTAGAATTTGAAATTGATCTTGATTAACACAGTCCTGATTTTTGATTGTATTTATATCTGCTAACTTACAATTATCAAAATGATTTGGAAATTTTAATTGATTACTTTTTATCAAATTTAATACTAAACTCAAACGATTTTCATGCTGGGTATAAGCTAAATTCATTAAAGAAAATCTATTATAGCTATCAAAACTTTTACTAGATAAATAAACACCAAAAGAAATTACAATTGAAAGAATCATAATTGAAAAAGTCGCTTCTAATATTGTAAAACCTTTTTTTATCATATTTTTAAAATTTCTATATAACAATTTTTATTATCCGAAAATATCTCTAATGCCTTCCTACCTTCCTTGTTTTCGAGTACAAGGTTTGTGGATTGAACACCATCTCCAAGGCTACAATCTTGTTTTGTATCAAATTCAATCCTTAGACTTCCTTCATTTAATTCGAAATCATTAAAAGAGTCACTTCCAAATATTAAACCATCACTATCTTTCAGAGAAAATTCACTTGAATCCATTAAGAAAATTAATTTCTTATCAGCAGAATCTTTCCAGTTTTCAAAGTTTATATAATTTTGACTTTTGTTAATAAACTCAATTACAGAGTTTCTAGCTCTTAAATCACTACTTCTTTGTGTGTAGTTTTCAAATCCTACAAACAAGCTTGTACTTAAAAAGGCAACCAAGCTAATCACAATTAAAATTTCAATTAAGGTAAACCCTTGTTTATTCATAGTTAAGTTCAAAATTACTAGGTGCAACCATCACCACAAATTCACCTTTAATGGTAAACGGAAGCTTCTTAGTAATTATATCTTTTGCTGATAAGACTGTAAATTCTTCATGGATTTTTGTAAGCTCTCTTGCCACGCAAATTAAACGATTTTCTTCAAGTTTTTCGGCTAATGATTTAAGAGTTCTTTCGATTCTATGTTTTGACTCATAAAAAACTACTGTATTTTTTGAGTTTACAATGGTCTCAAATATAGTTTGTCTTCCTTTTTTCACTGGTAAAAAACCAAGGAATAAAAATTTATCTTTTGGAAAAGGACTTGCAGATAGTGCAACTGTCAAAGCACAGGCTCCAGGAATTGAACAAACTGAAACATTATTTTCATAACAAAGTTTAACCAAATTATAGCCAGGATCTAAAATAGTTGGAGTCCCAGCATCCGATACCATTGCAATTTTTTGACCTTCTTTTAGTATTTTCACAAAATGTAAAATTTTCTCCTCTTTTGAAAAGCTATGAAGAGAATCGATTTTCTTATCAATTTCAAAATGTTTTAGTAGAATTTTTGTATGTCTTGTATCTTCGGCAATAATTAAATCTACCTCTTTTAAGGTTTCAATAGCTCTAAAAGAAACATCCGATAAGTTTCCAATCGGAGTGGCAACTAAAAATAACATTAACTATATTTAGACATTAAATAGAAAAAACCACCGATACCTGCAAATAACCACCATGGATAAAAAGGAGCAAGAAGCATAATTATTGCAAACACAATAAAGTTTAGAGATAATAATTTATAAATTTTTGCTTTGTTTTTCATACAAATATATATATTTTTTTACAAAATAAACTATTTTTCACCAAAAGACAAATTTCTAAAGTTTCCCATCTGTATTTGGATTTTTAGGTCTTCGGAATCCAATTATAGCTAGAAAATAAAAGATTGTTAATGCTTCAATGTCTGCTTGTTCAACATTACAACCAGAACCTTTAGATGAATCCTTACTCTTATCATAATTATCATCTGTTTTGTTGTTTTGAGTTTCAGTTTCATAATCTGATTGAATATATATGTCTGATATCAAATCAGCTGGAGACATATCTAATGGCATTCCCATATCCATATATCTATCGATAACAATACTCATGTCTGTTTCCATATCCGCCGGAGCTTCCATTTCTTGAATGCTTTCCATATCAACTGGTACAATCATATCAACTTGAGCTTCCATGTCTTGAATGCTTTCCATGTCAACTGGAACACTCATATCAACTTGAGCTTCCATGTCTTGAATGCTTTCCATGTCAACAGGAACTTCCATATCTAATTCCATATCAAGGGGAACCATCATATCAACTGGAGCTTCCATGTCGTTAGGTAAATCCATATCCATAGGAACCTCCATATCTAATTCCATATCAAGAGGAACCATCATATCAACAGGAGCTTCCATGTCTAATTCCATATCCACCGGGGGTTCTATGTTGTTAGTAATTTGGGGTTTAGGACTTCCGTCGTTGCAAATAACTTGATCTATATTTCCGTCATTTTTTTTAAAATAAAAAACTCCAATTTCTCTTTCGTTCACAATCAAATCAGTATCTTCATTACACAAATGCCTTACGTTGTCAGGTAATACATTTCCTAAATCAAACACTCCATCGGTAGTTATGCTTAAAGAACCACAGTTTCCATTCGAATATTGAGTTAAAATAGTATGATTTAAAATCTGAGTAGCTTTTGAAATAGATCTAAATAGTTGTTCAGTTTGTAAATTTGGACCAACTTCTAAATTTTGAAAATTATCTTGGTTAATAGATATTCGAATTAAATGATTAGGGGAAGAAGAAAAAATCCAAATTTCATTTATAAGAGGGAAGTAAGTAATTTCTGTAAAAAAGAGATTTAAATTTGCAATATTTTGATTATTAGAATCTAAAAACAATTCAAAATTTTCTCCATCCTCAAAATTTTTATAGATTTTAGCTCTATCTGTAAAGAAAATATAAAAATCTAGATTTGAATTTGCTAAACCATTTTTGTAATTTATATCAGTAGAGAAAAAATCAAAGTTTAAATCAAAGGCAAGCCAATTTTCAGTATTAAAATCAATGTTTTCAGCATCTTGCATTCTAATTTCACCTTGAAAAACTCCAGACATTCCTGAAATACCAATCGTAAATTTAGAACCCGCTAGTGTTTGATAAACATTTTGGTTTACAATACATTCAATTGAATCAGTATCTTCAAAAACTTGCTCTAAAGTCGGAATATTTGCTTCTTGAGCTAGTGTGTCTTTAATATTTACATTAAAGCTAGATATCAAAAATAATAAACCTGACATAAAGTTTATATTTTGAGGTTTGATTAAATCTCTCATAATTTCTAGTTATCGATTACAATACCTTGTCGATCATTAAGATTTACAGGTATATGGACATAACTATCATAATAAGTTACACCATCTTTATCAATAGTATTGAATATAATTGTTTTATCTAATCCAATTTTAAAGTTAGATAATATTTGATATTCAAAACTCTTTATTGTTTGATTTGCTTCATTTATAAATATTGAATTAGGAAAGTTAACTTTTAAATAAACATTTACTAAATTATTCCAATCAAACTCTTCTTCAAGATTTTTAATTTTTCTAAAATCTAAACTTTTTAAGTCTATAGAGAAGATATCATTATCAGTATCAATATCAATGTAATTAAATAAGTTGTTGCTAAAAAGTTTTGCTGCCGTAATTTCAAAATTATCCTTACTTTCACGACCCTCCTCTAAATTTTCAAGAGTAAAGTTAGGAGCATATATATCATCTTCTTGAATCAAACTTAACTCCACAAATACTGGGCTTTTATCTTTTACATCTAAATTATTAAGTAGATATTGATCTCTCAGATCAAAGCCTTTTAAACGAAGTGATATTTTACTGTCGTCTAGTTCTTGATCTTGATCTGAAAAAAGAGGAATAAAATCACTCTCTGAAAGACTTAACTTATTAAACGCACAATCTCCATCAATCGAATCTTCACCGTTTCTTAAGTCAAATTTATTACAATCAGTATTACTTGAACCATGATTGAAAAGAGGAACAGTATAAGCGTAATTAAGATCATCTTGTTCTTCACATACAGTCGTATCTAAGAAATCAAAATTATCACATTGCCGCAAAGGATTATCTATTAAATCATTGGACTTTAAAGTCTGTACAGTTTGGTTAACAATTTGTTGCTTGAAATTTGCATCTAAAGTTAAATTTTCTGAAATATTTTTTCCATGCCAAGCTTTATTGTCAAAAATTTGAGTTGAAAGATTTTTCTTTACCAACTTTTGTTCCATAAACTCTTTTTTGGCAGCGTAAGTTTGAATTTGACCAACTTCAGTTTCATATAAACTGATTATTAAGGGAGTCATTAAAAAACACAAAATAAAAGACATTAAGACCATAAAGTACCCTTTTTTATTTTTAGTTTTATTCGAAAAACCACTTAAATCAATATTGGCTTCTTTAACATAGTTTGGAGTTATTTGTTCACAATCTTTTAAATTTACATTCCCACCTATAAAAGCTTTTAAAAACACATCTAAATTGTATTCAATAGGATTAAATTCAAAATTCAAATCGAGTTTTTCAATTTGCTTTTTAGATACCTCTGCTAAGTATTTTTGATTTGGAATTTCTTTGAAATTTAGTAGTTTTATTTCACCATTAATTAATCGATAAAATTCACTGCCACCTGCCGATAGTAGTAGTTTTTCTTCTGAACCACAAAAATAATTAAGATAATTTAGAGTATCAATTTCAAAAAGCTCACAATTAGTTTGAGATTTCAAAGTATTTGCAATTATCACACCTATTCTTACAGCCGTAAAACTTCCTGGACCCTTAACGCAAACAATCTTTTTAATATCAAAAACAGTTTTGCCAATTTTATCTAAAATTTGATTTAAAGAATTTAGAATAAATTCAGAATCATTCTTTTGGTGTAAGCTTGAATTATATTCAACTTTTCCATCCCAAATTAAGCAAATTTCGATCTTTTGAGTACATGTGTTTATACCAAGAATCATTTGAAAGTTTTTATATTAGTACCTGGCAGGTAGTATTTTATTATCTCTTGAAATTTATAATTTTTCAAGGCCATATTTTTCGATCCACATCCTGAAATTCCAACTCCATGTCCCTTGAATTCAGTTTTCGGACAGTCGTCTTTTACGGATTGAAGGTATGGAGTGTTTTTCCATCCCCAAACTTCTTTAGCGGATTTTGTATAACCATTTGATTGGCTAAAGTAGGGAACTTTAATAACTTTATTATTGTATGTTACCATTTGCCCTTGAGTGTTAAGAACTTCCTTAATTACATTTGGAGCTCTTTTTTCAAATCCATATCCTAAATATTTTTGGGAAACATTTGGATCATCATCTAAATTATATTTTTTTCCAGGGAACTTAGTGCCATCTGTTATATAGTGATAAGCATAACTTCTAGCTGCCACCACAATTGTTTTTATTTTTTCTGGATGTTCAAAGTCTGAAATCTCAGCTAAACCCTTTAAATAACTTTCAAGACCAAGTTTGTTCACAACTTCAAGTTTTTGCTTGTTAGCCGAAATTTTCATTCCACCTCTAAATTGATTATCGTTTAAAGATAAATTAAAGCCTGGACGATTTTCATAGTTTAAGAGAGTTGTAATATTTTCATCTGATCCAATTATCTCAAGACGGTTAGCAGGCGATCTTTTTCCATTTATGGTGATTATCATTCCTTTATTTAAGGCTCTGACTTTTACAATTTGATTGGCTTTAAGCTTTTGTATCCGAGAATTTATCTTTAAATCAACATTTTTAGATGTTTTAAATTCTAAATTTGCCATATTTACTTTCGATAAGAGAATGCTAATTTGATCTTTCTTGAGTTTTCCATAATTAGATTTCTTAATGGAAGTGGTATTATTTTTCTTTACTTTTGATTTTTCATTAAAATTTATTTCACCTTTGTATACAACTTTAGATCCAGATTTTAGCTCGTAATTAAGTGTACTTTTTTGAAGATTATTGTATTTGACTCTGAAAAACACATTGTAGTTTTTTCCAATCTTTACAATTCTAGCTTTTCTTAAAAGCACATCTTTTTGATCAACATTAAAGGTTGGCCTTCGAAGACTTGAAATAGGGAAGTCTAATTTAACACTTACGTATGAACTTTTGCCTTTTTTAATATCAAAGTTTTTACTTTTAACTTTTGAAGATACTATTCTAGCTTTTGGAAATTTAATCTGCAGGCCTTTTTCATTTAATGCACCTTGCTCATTAAATACATTTAAAAATACATTTCCTTTATATTTTTTTGAATTATTAATTGCAATTTTGATTTTCTTTTTTTGGTTTTTCTTTAATACAAATCGACTAGGGGAGACTTTAAAGTCCGGAAAATTATTTTTAGAATTATAATCCATAATTGCTAATTCTAAATCTGTAATCGTTTTTTTGCTAGTATTAGTTAGTTCTAATTCTAAATTACATTTGGTAGTTTTGCAGTTTAAGCTTTCTTTTGAAAATTTAACTTCTGCTTTTGAAGCAAAAGCATTAACTGGTAACTGTAAATTTAGATCTTGATTAAAAGAGAAAACTAAAGATTGGTCTTGTAAGTCTTTTAAAGCTCTTAGTTTAACTCTAAGTTCGTACTTATTCTTAGATTTTTTTCGAAAACTTGAAATCGAAGATTTAAGATTTTTAAACTTTTTAATTTTTGGCTTTGGTAAATCTTTCTTTGGATTGTTGTGTGTGATTTCATATGTTTTAATATAATTTTTGCCAACTTCAAGATTTAAAATACTTCCTTTTTTATTTATATCTAAGCTAGATATATTTTTTGTATACTCATTATCTAATTTACCAAGTCTTGATGAAATCTTCTGTTTTATATTTGGTATTTTTTCATATAAATACTTTCCAGGACAAAGTGTATGGTCGTTATCTTTATGGCCTTGGATCACATCATAGGTTTTTCCTTCAACTGTAAATTTCCCATTAGGATCTAAATTAAATTTATGAGCCTTTAATGCGATTAAATCAGAAAGCGAATTGATTAAAGATAATTTTGGTTTGTTTTCCTCAAAGTTTCCCATTACAGCAATTCCAATTGCATGCTTATTTAATGTTTTAGAGTGGCCTCCGACCACAACATCTCCACCAAACTTACCTTCATAAACATTACCATTTTGATCCAGTAAATAGTGGTAGCCAATATCTCCCCAGCCCCTAACTTTAGTATGGTAGGTATAGATATTGTTCAAAGCTTGCTTTGGTTTGTTTAAAAGTTTAGTTGATGCAGTATGGTGAATGATAATACTATCTACATTTTCAAGATAATTCACTGGCCATGTATACCATTTCCCATTCTCTTTGAAATCTATAGCTGAAACATCTTTTTTCTTCCATTTCGAAACATGTGAAAGATTATTTAAGTTTCCTAATTTAGCTGATGATCTATACGGGGTACTATTTTTAAGCCAAGAGCTTCTTTTTATAATATCATCCTCTTTTAAATTTTTGCCTAAAAAACTAACTAAATTATTATTTTTAGAACTATTGGATTTTTCAAAAAAACTTATTTCAAAATCCAAATCGGAAGATTTATTGAAAATAATTTTTTTAGTATCAAAGGTATTAACTAAGAAATATTCGTATCCATCAATTGATGCAATATCGTGATCCATTTCTAAATGTAGATGCTCTCTATAATTATTTTCATTGACTACTGTTATTTCAAGATCATGAAGGTCTGAATGCTTAGACTTAATAACCATTCCAGAACTTTCAATATTAAAAGCTTTGGCTTTTCCTATTTCAAGCTGAGAAGAAAATATTTTATGATCACTTAAATCTGCAAAACTTAGATTGCAAATAAGTAAACAAAAAATAAAAATAAAATATTTCATAGGCTTTTTTTTTATATTATAACAAAATCCAGGTCTAAAACTAATAAAAATCTGTTTCTTAAGATTAAATATCACTTACGCGTTGACAGGCTTATTTTTTAGATTATAGTTGAATCTTAAGGCTTTATTCGAGTCCTGTAAAAACTTATAAAAATTATTTATGATCAGCTTTTTTTTAGAAAAATATATGACTATTAAATACGCGGATGTTGCCAATCAGTATGCAAGTCAGTATTTGATTACTCAAAGCCAAGAAAAAGTGTTTGCCGAGATTGAAACAATTTTACAAAATACAGAGTTTTATCATGGTACCGGAAGATATGCTTATGAAATAATAAATGAGTCTAAGTATGAAGGAACTTCAAATCAAACAACAGATATTTTAGAAAAAATCTTAACTGAAGGTATTAATCCAAATAAGGATTTGTTTAATGATGATTTATTTTTGGAAGCTAGTAAAAATACAATTTCTCTTAGCAAAAATAGAACCTATGCCAAGCTTTATGCAATGTTATTTATGGACCAAAATCAAAAACTAGATTTTCAGTTTTTAAGTCAAAAGTTTCTTTGGTTTATGTTCTTGTTATTAATTTCAAAGAAAATATTATTCAAAACATCTGGAAAATTTCTTAAAAAAAGTTTTTTAAAAAGATTAGAATCTAAAAGTAAACCTAAATCTTATGATGTTAATTTATGGTCAAGTACATTTAGAAATGACAATAAATACAAAGGTAAAAGTCTAAGTCTATTACTTAATGGTAATTCTACTATTCATGAAAATTATCCTGTTGTATTGGGGGTTAAGAGAAATCAAATTCAGACTTTAAATTTAGATAATAAACCACATTTTAAAATTTTTGAATCCAGAACAGATCAATCTATTCTTCCTGAAAAAATAAGTCACATACAGGTTCCGTTTAAAAAAATAGATGAAACTCAAATCTTAATTTCAAAATTTGATTTAGAAATTCCAATTCTTCCCTTGGAGTATTTAGAGTTATATAATTTTCATTTGCGTCTAAGTCAACTTTTTGAAGGTGATTGTTAAAATTTGATTGCGAAATAAGACAAAATTAGTTAATTTATATCTAATTATTACTTAATTTTAATAGTATGAAAGTATTAAGTTCAAACGAGTTTAAAGATTATATTCAAAACTCAAAAGTACCAGTATTAGTTGATTTCTTTGCTGATTGGTGTGGACCATGTCAAATGCTTACCCCAGTTTTAGAGCAATTAGCTCAGGAAGTAGAAGGAAAGTACGATATCGTTAAAGTAGATATTGATGAATCAGAAGACATTGCTACTGAACTTGGAATTACTTCAATCCCAACTTTAATCACATACAAAAATGGTGAAGTTGCTGATAGAATGGCTGGATTTCAATCAAAAGATGCAATCTTAGCTAAATTAGAATCACTCTAGTTCCATAGCTTTTTTACGAGCTTCGGTGTCACAATATTCATTTTCCGGATGATTATTGTGAGCTTTAACCCAATGCCAACTTAATTTGTTGGCATTTTTTTTACAATTCATGATAGCTAAATCTATTTCCTGCCATATATCTAAGTTAGCTTTTCTTTTCCATCCTTTTGAAAGAGTGCTAATTACTAAGTTTGAGTCGCTATAAAATTCCACTTCAGAATTCGAGATTTCTTTGAGGTTTAAAAAAATAATTGCTTTTAAAATAGCCATCATTTCCATTCGATTATTTGTGGTATCTGGTTGGTTTCCTACTAAAGAAACTTCAGTAAGTTTTTTGCCATCTTTAAATTTTTGAAGTAAGGCACAATAACCTCCATTTCCAGGATTTTTTAAGCAACTTCCATCTGTATAAACTTTAATTTGAAACATTCTTTAAAATTAATTGCATTTATTATTGCAAATTTCTCGATTTGAAGCAATTTAAACTATTGTGTTTTCAAAAAAAATCTCATAGAATAAGCCAAAATAACATATTAATATGAGTCTTCAAATTGGAATTGTAGGACTTCCTAACGTTGGAAAATCTACTTTATTTAACGCCTTAACTAAATCCCACTCCGCAGAAAGTGCAAATTACCCTTTTTGTACAATTGATCCAAATGTAGGGATAGTGGAAGTTCCAGATTTTCGACTGCATACAATTTCAGAATTTATAAAACCAGAAAAAGAAGTACCAGCTATTATTGAATTTGTAGATATTGCAGGATTAGTTGAAGGTGCCTCAAAAGGGGAAGGTCTTGGAAATCAATTTTTAAGCCATATTAGACAAGTAGATGCAATTGCTCATGTAGTTAGAGTTTTTGAAGACGACGATATTCACCATGTAAGCGGATCAATTGACCCAAAAAGAGACAAAGAAATCATTGAAACAGAATTGATTTTAGCAGACTTACAAACCGTAGAAAAAAGACTATCCAAGGCAAAATCCGAAACCAAAAGTGGAAACAAAGAAAAGGTAGCTTACGCTAGTATTATCGAAAGATTATTTCAACATTTAGCTGATGGTCATAAAGTTAATTCTTTTGAATGCACAGAATCAGAACACGAACAACTTCATGATTTACATCTTTTAACGGATAAGCCATTTATCTATGTTGTAAACAGTAAAGAGGATGAAGTAGCAAATTTAGACTTAGCTGCAATTAGAAATCAGCTAGATTTAGAAGACAAAGATACTTTAGTACCAGTTTCTGCAAAATTAGAAGCCGATCTCCTTTCTTTCTCAGAAGAAGAGGCTAAAGATTTTTTAACTGAAATGGGTTTAACAGAGCCAACTTTAAATAGTTTAATTAGAGAAGCTTATAATATTTTAGGCTTACAAACTTATTTTACTGCGGGAGTCAAAGAGGTAAGAGCTTGGACTGTTAAAAAAGGAGCAACAGCCCCAAACGCAGCTGGAGTAATTCATACAGATTTTGAAAAAGGCTTTATCAAGGCTGATGTTGTTGCTTATCAAGATTTTGTTGACTGCCAAGGCTGGAACGTAGCTAAAGACAAAGGGAAAGTTAGACTAGAAGGAAAAGAATACATTGTTCAAGATGGAGATGTAATGTTATTTAAATTTAATAATTAATTTGATTTTTAGATAAAAATATATAATCTACATTTCACAATTAATTAAAAAAAAATGAATAATCTAAACAATCCAGATAAAATTATATCTGGTAATGATTTTATTCCAAGTTTAATGTCTTTTCTGAAAGGAGATATTGTAATCGCTGATCATAGTGTAATTTTAATGTTTAATTCTTTAGAGGTTCCAGTTGAAAATAAAATTAAATTTGCAGAGTTAGTTTTGCATAAAAATTTATTAAGAAATATAGAGTCCAGAAATTATCTGCAAAGTTTTATAAATCAAAATTCTTTTCAGATTGAGCCACAAGGAATCTTAGAGAGATTTTCAAACAGAATTAAAAGCTTACTCAATTTATCTTGATTTAAATCCAAAAGAAAATATACTACTAAAGTAGCACGTGCGAGTATGGTATAGTGGCTATTACGGCGCCTTGCCATGGCGCAAACAGGGGTTCGATTCCCCTTACTCGCTCCATTTAAGTGCTATACTGATAGTTGAATTCAGTTTCAATTAATTGTTTGTCTATCAATCCAAATAAACAAAATTTAGCGGATAAAGCTTTTGCTCTTTTTGCACTACTTGCCACAACCCCATTTGTATTTGAATAATATTTTCCACCAATTGTAAGAAGTATTCTAGAGTGAGTGTAAGAATCTATTGGAAATATCTCAAAGTCAATTTTAGCTATTTTAAGCATGTGGTTGTTACAAGCTTCAAGTAAAATGTTTAATGCGATATTTGGTTGAGATTCTATTTTTACTTTAATTGCTGATTTAATTCTAACCCAGGCATTTGTGACTTTTCTATCATCAAGCAAAATATAAGTAAGAATTTTTGTGTTAATTAAATTTCTTTCTAATAAGTCTAACATCTTGGCCTCATGAGTTATACTTAAGTTGAAGATACTTAAGGAATCTTCAAGAAATTCTTTATCGGAAATATCTGTTATATCCGAATCTACATCTAATATAAAGTCATCGTCTAGGGATTCATCAATAGTATCAATGGTTATTTGATTAAAGTATTCACACATTTCCTGTAAGTCTGACTCTAAATAAGGAAGAGGCTTTTCACTAAAGTGACTATTAAGGATCCTTCCTACTGCTAAATCAGGATATCTTCTTAATGGAGATGTGAAGTGGGTATAAGACTCTAAGCCTAGTCCTAAGTGACCAAAATTACTACTAGAATACTCAGCTCTTTCATTGGAGCATGAACTCTTAAAGCCGTGAGATCTGTATAGGCCAGGAATTTTATTTTCGATCATATAATTTGAAACTAAATGGTTTGTGAAAACCATAATTTCAGATACAATTTCTTCCGAGCTTAAGCTTGCAATATTATATTTTTTCCCCACTCTTTGAGATTTTAAGTTAGCAGCTAAATTACCAATCTCATTTAAGAAGTTTTGAACCTTGAAACCATACTCTTGATTCAAAGAATCTAGATCAATTTCTTTGTTCAAAACTTGGGTGCAAGTCGAATACGTTAGTCTTTTTTTCAATTGAACACAAGATTGAAATATATCATAACTTATAAGTCTAAAATCAGAATTAAAAAAAGACCTCACGGTGATACTAGGCCTTTTAGATTTTTCTTTAAGGGTTATAAGATCCTCAGAAAGCAGACTAGGAAGCATTGGGTTATTGTAGGTGTTTCTATAAAGAGTAAAAACTCTTTTTAAAGCCTCTTTATCTATTTCTGATGACATATGTATAACAGAACTCGGGTCGGCAATTGAAACATCAAGCTTGTAGCCAAATGCAAGTTTTGTAAAGTTAATTGCATCATCTAAATCTTTAGAGGTTTCTCCATCGATTGTAATTCCAGTGACATGCTTTCTAGTTTGATTAAAGGCTTCATCAAGCATTATTTCATAACTTTCTTTTAACACTCCTTCAGGAAAGATCCTGTTAATATCATAATCAGGTTTTTTTGGAAGTAAAATTGGCATAAAATTTTGTTACTACACGTATATAATAATTTAAATTCTCAAAAAAATTAACCCATTTCTAAATGAATGAAGTAACTATGTTTGACGTAAGGTCTTATTTGGATGGTGAAATTAAGCCAGGTTTTTTTAATATTTTTGAAAAAAGAAAAATCAAAAAAATTGAAGAGTTAATAAATCAAAAAATTTATTTTATTTTGAATTCACAAGTTTATATGGATCAACTTCCAGATCATCCATGTAGTTCTTCTATGTTTCCAGTTTTTCGAGAAAAATTTTTAAAAGGAACTTTAAATCAAGCTTCAGAATGGTTTCGAGTTCTTTCTTCTCCCGGTATTTTAACTCAGTTTACGCAAATTACTCCAGATGTTTTAAGCTATGTTCCAGATCAAATTCTTATTGATGATTCTTTTTTGATAAGGTTTTGCAAGTACAATCCGATGCTTATGTTAAATATTATTCGAGAAGCCTTTACTTCTTATGATAAAATTATAACTTATTCATATACAGGGAATGATTTTAATTCAACATGGTTTTTTCAAAACGTTACAAATCAAACTTTTGTTAATACTTTTGCCCCAAATTATGTTGATGAAAAAGGCAAAGCAAGCTTTAAAACAAAACAAGTCGAACCACTTCAGTTGTGGACCTTAAACGCTGAACTATATTTATCTAAAATTAAATCTGTAAAACTAAATCCTGCTATGTTCTCATTCAAAGAAGAAAGTATTTCTTTGCAAATGGAACCTGGTATTAATCAATACACTCAGGAGTTTGATGTGACAACTTATCAAGCTTTTGATCCGAGAATGTCAATTTTATCAGAAGGATATCCTCACAATGAAAATATTGAGTCTTCTAGACAGCAAAATGAAAATCAGCAAGAATCTCTAGATGATCCTACCAATCCTGAATCCTCAGGAGTTTATCAGAAGTATGAAAGTGATAGTGTAAGAAAACTAAATTTTTCAATAATTGATGAAAGAATAATTGGTAGAGATGCTTACTACTTTAATGGAGAAGAAACCATAAAAGTAAGAATTCAAAATCTATCATACAACTTTGAGCAAATTTATTTGCAAGTTTTAGAAGATACCTACCCCGGATCTGAACTTTTGATAATTGATGTTGAAAAAATTTCATATAAGTTATCTAAAGATCAAGCTTGGCTGAACCCGGAAGTTTTAAAATTAATTGCTTAATTTTTTCTGTAAATTGATCTATAATAGTTTTGTTTAAAATAAAAATATGAATTACATTTTAAGTTTTATATTCGGAGCCTTAGCAGGATGTATTGCAATGCATTTTATTAATCAATATCTAGCAAAGAGTTTAGATAATCAATCTGATAAATTGCAAAATCTTTTTAATGATTTAGCCCAACAAACTCTTAAAAACTCTCAAGAAACTTTTTTAAATTTAGCTGAAAGCAAATTTGAAAACTTAAGTTCTAAGGCCAATAAAGATTTAGATTTAAGAAAAGAATCTATTCAAAGTTTTGTGAAAAATCTCCAAAGTAATCTAGAAAGACAAGAAAATCTTATAAAACATTTAGAGCATGATCGCTCTAAAAAATATGGAGCAATTTCAGGACAACTTCAAGAAATTCTAATGGCAGAAAAACGCCTTCAAGAAACTACTAAAACCCTTGAAACAGCACTGACTGATAATAAAAAAGCTGGTAACTGGGGAGAAGTTCAACTTAAAAGAGTGGTAGAAATGGCAGGTCTTATGGATAAAGTTGATTTTACAGAGCAAACAACTTTAACAACTCAAGATGGAAACATACAAAGACCAGATATGATTGTAAATTTACCAGATAGTCGTAAGATTATTATTGATGCAAAAGCTCCATTAGCTAACTTTTTAAAAGCTTCAAATACAGAAGATAAGGATGTTAAAGATAAATTCCAAAAAATGTTTATTAATGATGTTAAAAAACACATGAATACTTTAGACTCCAAAGCTTATCATGATTCTGTAGATTCTACCGCACCATTTGTAGTTATGTTTTTACCTGGTGAGTATTTAATTCGAAAAACAATGGAATTAGATCCTCAAATTATGGATTATGCGATCAATCGAAAAATTATTTTAGCTTCACCAGCTACTCTTTTATCTATTCTCATAATTATTGAAAAGTCATGGAAGGACGATAAACTCTCAAAAAGAATTCAAGAAGTTAAAGTAGCTGGACAAGACTTGATTTCAAGATTGCAGACCTTCACAAATCATTTAACAGATGTAGGAAAAGGTTTGCAGAGAGCTAATAAAGCTTTCACAAGTTTGTCTGGATCCTGGAATAGAAATTTAGTTCCTCAGATTAAGAAATTCAATGCTTTACGTGGTCATAAAAACGATGTAGTGACTCAACTAGATGAATCTTTAAGTGTTGAGGTTGATACTTTAAAACAAATACAATAATGTTAAAAATTACTTCCCCAGCATTCAAAAACCATTCAGAGCTTCCAAAGAAGTACACTTGCTATGGTGAAAATATAAGTCCACCTTTAAATATTTCAAACTCACCTGAAAACACTAAATCTTTTGTGGTTATTATGCAAAATCTTTCTTCTCCTTCAGGAAGATGGGTTAATTGGTTGTTATGGAATGTAGAGTCGCAACACACATTTATACCAGAAAATTCAAAACTAGAATGGAGTACCATTGGCCTTAATTCTTATAAAGAATATGGTTATTCCGGACCATGTCCTTCTAATGAAAAACATGAATTCCAGATTATGATATATGCATTAAGTGATGTTTTATTTTTAGACAAAGAAGCTTCAATGGATGAAGTAGTTTATGCAATGGAAAAAATTACTTTAACACAAGGTTCAATTACTTTTTATGCTTCTGCATCTTAGCTTTTACAACTTTATAAGCCACAACTCCTAGAGTTATGTAAATAAGAATTTCTAAGTAAGGTTTAACTAAATTCAAAAATTCAACCCCAAAAATCGTTGCCGCAAAAATAAAAGGTAATGTTCCAAGACCAGTGGCTAAAATAAAAGTCGTAACTTTCATATCTATTGCACCTGCAAAATAACTCACTGAATCAACAGATGTCAGGGGATTTAACCTTATTAAAAACAAAGATAGCCCACCACCATATTCCAGTTTTTCAAGTAACTTTGCATTTTTCTTTTTATCAATAAAAGCATCCATCAAGGTTTTCCCTTGATAATAATTTATTAAATTACCCAGTAAACCCATTGTAAAAATAACAATTAAAGCTTTTTCAGCCCCAAGTACAAATCCTAAAATAGGATACATTATTATCCCTGGAATCAAACCAATCACAACTTCAATCAAAACCAGTAAACAAGCTGTAAAATAACTCATTAAAGGAGATAGAGTTTCAAAATAAGCTTTGACTTCATAGAGGTTATTTTTTGAAAGCCAATAGGTAAGTCCTTGTTTACTATAATCATAGTAAACAACAACAATTAGAAAAATCAGTACAGTTAAATTAATATAGGCTATTAAACGTTGAACTCTTTTTTTATGGATTTTTTTAAGCAATTTCTAAAATTTATTTCATAATTAATATTACTTTAAGCTATAATGAAATTGCAAAATAATTTTTGAACTATGAAGG
Organism: bacterium; assembly: GCA_002718715.1. Classification (GTDB taxonomy): domain Bacteria; phylum Patescibacteriota; class Gracilibacteria; order UBA1369. Next base: position 22,923 of record PBFJ01000003.1, on the reverse strand, counting down.
AATATTTAAGTTTAGTCAAAGAAGTTTTAGAAAACGGAGAAACCAGAAGTGATAGAACTGGAACTGGTACGATATCTGTTTTTGGAACTCAAAGAAAGTATGATTTAAGAGAGGGCTTTCCTTTAGTCACCACTAAAAAAACTCTTTTTAATGCCATAGTTCATGAACTTTTATGGTTTTTAAAAGGAGCAACCAACATCAATGACGGATTAACTCAGCATACTCCAATTTGGGATGCCTGGGCAGACGAAAACGGAGAGCTTGGACCTATTTACGGTCATCAATGGATTAATTGGCCTCAATACTCTGTCGATGAAAACGGAAAAGTGAACAAATCAACTATCAATCAAATCCAAAATGCAATTGATACCATTAAAAACAATCCAGACTCCAGAAGAATTATAGTCAACGCTTGGAATGTAGCTGATATTGAAAAAATGGCTCTTCCTCCATGTCATACTATGTTTCAATTTTACGTTGTTAATGGAAGGCTAGATCTCCAACTTTATCAAAGATCGGCCGATATCGCTCTTGGAGTTCCATTTAACATTGCATCTTATGCTCTTTTATTAATTATGATAGCTCAAGAGTGCGGACTAGAACCAGGAATATTCGTCCATACAATCGGAGACGCACATATTTATTCAAATCATGTAGAAGGTTTAAAAAAACAGCTACAAAGAGAACCCTTGGATAGACCAAAAGTAGTAATTGCTAAAAAACCAATTTTTGATTTAACTTTTGAAGACTTCGAGCTTCAAGATTATAATCATCATAAGTTTATAAAATTTCCCATAGCTGTTTAATATGAAATTAATTGTAGCCACAGATTTAAATTTTGGAATTGGTAAAGACAATGATTTACCTTGGAGTTTTGCAAAAGACATGCAATACTTTAAAAATCTGACTACCCAAAATCCAAATACAATTGTATTGATGGGAAGAAAGACTTATGAGTCGATTCCAGAAAAATTTAAGCCACTACCGGATAGATTGAATGTAATTATTTCGACTCAAAATCTAGAGTTGAAAGATTTCATACCTTTGAATCAATTTAATGGAGATTTTTCAAAAGCTTATTTTATTAATAATTTTAGTCAACTTCAGGACTTTATTTCTGAAAATTTAAATTTCGATATTTACTGTATTGGCGGTAAAAGTCTTTATGATTTTTGCTTCCAGCAAAATTTAATAACAGAAGTTTTTCATACCTTAATCAATTCAAAATTTGAATGTGATACTCATATTCAATCTTTTCCAGATAATTTAAACCTTTTGAGTCAAAAAGAAATTATTGATACAAATCGTAATGATAATAAAGATTATCAACTGATTTTTAAGCACTTTGAGGTAAATTAGTTTGCTTTTGAAAATAATTAATGATATAAATTATATACATATTTGCCGGGGTAGCTCAGTGGTAGAGCAGAGGCCTGAAAAGCCTTGTGTCGGTGGTTCAATTCCGCCCCTCGGCACCATTTACAACTATATGGATATAGTTTTTTTTATTTTAACAAAGATTGATATGGAAAATAAAATATCTCAATTTAAAGACTTTTTTAAAAGTCGAACCCCAATTGAATTTGAATGTTTAGGTTCAAATCTTGGTGTAACGGAATTACTAAAAGGTTATTATATACACCTCATTCAAGGAGTTCTAAATTTAAATAACCCTTGTAGATTTAAGCAAGAAAGAGCCTTTGAAAGTGATGATGTCGTTATAGAAAGAATGTACAACATAAACCAAATTTGCTTAAAACACAATTTTGAAATTAACCTTAATCAACTTCAAAAGTTAACAGTTTACAAAAGCAGTCATGAGTTAGATGTTGTACTTGAGGAATTTAATGGAAAAGTTTCAAACAAAATAATAAAAGATGGCCTCTTTAATTCATGTAACACAATTGATTTTATAAACGAATATATTCAAAGTTTAGCATTAATTGAAGCTCATCCTAAGTTTAAGGAATTCAACCAAAAACTCAAAAGAAGTTACGTTTTAAAATATGGGTTAAACTGTATACAAAAACTTCAGGAGTATTCAGATGATCTAAAAATAATTGAATTAGATCCAAGATATAATCTTTTAACAAATAAAACTAAGAGAAAAATCCATCGAAATTATTTTCACAACTATAGAGAAGAATTAGAAAGAAATATAGTTGTTCTAGATTCATTAGAATCTCTACTTGAGAGTAGGGAATTCTTAAGGATTAGTCGGAAGGTTATCAGAAATATATACGAAGAAAGAGGGGATCAAACGCAAGGTTATCTAGTTCGAATTTTAAATAAAGCAGAGGAAATTTTAAGTACCCCAAAATTTTTAGGACTTCCAGAGTCTATTATCCACATTGTAATTTACTCTAACTTTGAAAATCCTGAACTTGCATTAGAAAAAAATCTAAGAACTATACAAGAAATTCAAGTTAACCCTAGATATAAATCTTTTTCTCTGGATTCTATTTATAGAGCATTTTATGTGAATTTCGATGATCCAAAAAGTGTTCTTGATGAAAACCTATTATTTAATACACAGATTAGAATTAATGTAATTCACTTAATAGAACTTGCTAAAGCCAATCCAGAGTTTAAAAAACTTGGACTTAGAGTCTTTGCAGTTATATCTTCTAGTCGAACAATTTCAAAGAAGATAATGATAAATCCAAAAACATATTTTTTTGAAAAATTAAGAGTGATTAAAGACCTTCTTAAAAAAGAAGAATTTCATAGCCTTTCTAAAACTGCAATAACTAAGTTAGTTTTTAAAGTAGATGATAATTACTATAAATTTGCAAAAGAATTTCAAGAGATTTATTTAGAAATAAAATCTAATCCTATTTTTAGTGAAGTTACAGATAGGGCGATATATTATGCAATTCTTTCAGATCCTAGTTCTGCTATAAAATATCTAGAGAGGAAAACGATGTTAATTAGCAAATATCAAAAATCATCAGAGTATTCAATTCTTGAGTCTTGGTATATAAGAAAAACAATCTTAGATAATAAACATTTTACTAAAATATTAGATAACACCAGAGATCAATTTGAAGATTTTATTCAAGAGCCAATGTTCTCATACTTTAAACAATCTACATTGTTTAATCTATTTATTTACTCTAAAGAAAGAGGAAAATTAAAAAGAGAACTCAAAGATAAAGCAATAAAAATTTCTAGTAAGCATAAAAAGAGAACTAAAAGATAAGACAATAAGAATTACAAATAATCCAGATTTTTCAAGATTAATTCCATCTATAATAACTTCAGAGTCCTAGGTTTAAAATAGTTTCTTATCCCATATACTCATGAATTTTTCCACTTGCAAGCAGAGCTAAAATGAAAGATATACCAAGACCAATTCCGGCTCTAAATAAATCTTTCATTACTAAAGTAAGTGTTCTTTGATAAGGTTGCTCATGTCCAGAAAATCGAGTAAGAGCCAGCTCTCTTCCTGCAAGTAGTCCTAAAAACACCCATGTGGTACTCATTGGAAGATCATTAATCCATTTAAAATAAACCAAGATAAAACCATAAACTAAGTCAATAAGAGTCGCAGACTTAACTCGAATTACATCAATTTTTTCAGTCACTATTTCTTGAATTTGCCCACCACGTTTATAAAAAATATATCCAATTCCAATAAATAATAAAATAGAAACTGATAGTGCTTGGTAAAAACTTAAGGATCTTGGAAGGAAAACAACAGCATTCGCATTGTCTTGCATTAGCCATGCTGACCATAAAAATGCAGTGGAACACCATTGGAAAATTCTCCATTTTTGTTGGTTTTTAACAGATGGAGATTTTTCAATTTTACTTTTCTTATTTTTAATTAAATAGGCCACTAAACTCCATACAATCCCAGCAACAAAGAAAGATAGAAAGTATCCTGTAAAAGTTTTACTAAGCATTCCATTAATTGTTTTTGTCGAAGAAAAGGTTGCAAGAATCAAAAAAGTTGTACTAACTGGCATTTTAAATCTTGTCAAAATAAGCAGGACAATTGGCGCAAGCATTTGAAAGAAATTGAAAGTTTCAGGTTGTGGAATTTTATTTAAACGTCCATAGCTAATATCACCAGCATGGCTGTACCATCCATACATTACAGTTGCAATTAATATACTTCCAATAAAAAACCAAAGATAATACCATTTCACTTTCCGATTTGAAGAAAGGAATGTTCCAAGAGTTTGAACACTATCATTAGAAATTGCACTATACCCAGCAACTAAAAACCCAAACCACATAGCAAGCGTTGGTTGGTTAGTTACAAGACCTGCAACAATAATTAAAAACATAATAACAAACAAAAAAGATCTTTCTTTTTTTATTCGACTCCAAGAAATTAATTTCATAATGTAAATTTTATTAACTTATTCGATGGCATTATATTAAGTCTTTATAAAATCGTCTACGTATTAAGCTTGATAAAAAAAACAAAAGTTGAATTGGTCCCTCTTGACAAATTGCAAATTACTTGACAAGGTAAAAAAATACACTATATAATATATAAAAATTAACAATAAGTAAAAATGGAAACTTTTATAGCTTCACTTGGAATTTTTATTGGTGAACTTTATGGTAACTTAGTAGGCGGTGGTAGTTTAGTTACTCAAGCTGTTCTTCAAAAGGTATTAATGATTGATATTAAAACAGCAATGGCTTTAGATAATTCAGCAATTATGGGATCTGTTTTAGGGATGATAATTGCAATGTTTAAAAATCATAAAATAAAAAAATATTTTTTCTTATTTATAGCTTTTCAATTAATCGGAGTTTTTATAGGAGCAAGCATTTTAGTTAATATTGATATTAATATCTTAAAAACTATTTTTAGCTCATCAATTGTAGTTTTACTTATTAAAAACTTATTTATAAAGGATTCTAATGTTAAAGAAAAAGGATTTAAGCCTTCAGCTTTAAATTATATACTTTTAGCTTTATCAGGTTTAATAATTGGTACCTATAATGCTGCCTTTGTGATAGGGGATTGGATAATTGCTATCTTACTTTTAACAAAACTTTTACATTTAAAATACCAAGAAGCAGTCTTTTTATTGGTATTAACTCAAGTTTTAGTTCAGCCTTTTGCAGTTTATGAGTATTTTAAAGGAGGACTTATTGATTTTAACTTATTAATACCTATGACTTGTGCAACTTTTATAGCAGGTATTGTATCGGGTAATATATTAAATAAAATACAAAGCCACGTTCTTGAAAACATTCTTAAATATTTAAGTGTAGCTTTAGCAATTTACTTAATTCTTTTTTAAGAATACTTCTCATCTAAGTACTCTAAAATTGAGTCTGATTCATACATTACTACCCCTTTTTGTTGGTCTAGCAAAAGGGGTACTTGTGTTTTACCACCAATTTTAAACCCCCATGATTTTTCACCAGCCATAAAGTCGTGCGATCTCCAAATAAAATCAATTTGTAACTCACTAAGCTTTTTTAAAACTTTTTGGCAATAAGGACATCCAGCGTTTGCATATAATTCTAGCATTTTTTACAGGTTAAAATTATTATAATTTTAACAAAAAAAGATTAAGAATCAAAAATCTCTAAATGAATTTGTTTTTTATCTAAACCTTGATCTAATCCAAACTGTCTGACTTCACGAATCATAGCTCCGTTACCACAGATATATAAATCTTTATTTCCCCAGTCAAATTCATCTAAATGACTTGTAACTCTTCCTTTTAAACCATTCCAGTCTTCACTTGGCTTAGAAAGAGTAATCCGCGCATTAATATTTTCATATTTTGAATAAGAATCTAATAAATCTTGGTAGAAAATATTTGCTTCGTATCTTACTCCAAATAAAATTTCAATTTTTCTTTTGTCACCTTTAGCTATTAAATCATCCACAATCGATTTAATAGGTGCAATCCCAGTACCGGTTGCAATCATAATTAAGTCATTTTGATTTTCTGGTTTTATGTAGCACATTCCAAACGGACCCTTAAAATCTACAATTTGTCCTTCTGTCAAAGCCGAAAAATAAGTTCCAGCCTGACCACCTTCGATAATTTCCACGCACAATTCAAACTCTTTGATATTTGGTTTTGATGAAATAGAATAAGCTCTAGAGACATTTTTAGAGTCGTCAATTAAGCTATCAAAAACCATCATTGCAAATTGCCCCGCTTTAAATTCAAAATCCGAATCTAAAACTTGAAATTTATACTCATATATACTTGGTGCTAAGTTTAAAATACTTTTTACTTTAGCTTTAAATTCAATTGGTTTAACAAACATAGTTACATTTTTAAATATTTTTCAAGATTTCTAAAACTTATCGCCTTTAGTCCTTTTTTTTGATATTCCTTAATTTTTTCTCTCTCGTCTCCATCAATTGATTTTGTACAATCTACAATTATCCAAACTTTTAAATTAGGGTGCAAAAGTTCAAGACCTAAATTAATTACTTTCTCAAAAGGAAGACCGTAAACAAATAAAGTTTCAATTTTATGATTTTCAATATAATTTGATATTTCATCAATATATAAATTTAAATCTTCCGAATCTTTTTGCAGTAAAATTTGCTTAGAATTCAAATCATAATCTTGTCTAGCTAAATCTATTTCAGTATCCATCATACATTCTAAATCCATTTGGGAATAATCTTTTGCATTGGTTTTTAATGAAATGAAATTCAAATCATCATTTATTACCATGGCAGAAATATTCATTAGGTTTTCCCTGATTTCGCTAACGCCAAAAATTGCCTTTGATCCAAAGTTTTCTCCATATAGTTTTTGGGTAAAAACATCTATAAATGCAAAATTTTTCATACTTTTCTTTATATGAAAAACTATACGCTCTCAATTCAAAAAAATCAATTCTATTGACTTTTTATTTTTCACCAGTATAGTTGCTGAGAATTTTCATAACCTTAATATCATGAAAGCTATAATATTAGCAGGAGGACAATCCTCTCGATTCAAACCAATGCCAGATAAAACAACTATTGAATTCATAGGAAAACCTTTAATTATTCACAGAATAGAAGCTCTAAAAGCTGCAGGATTTACAGATGTAGATATTGTAGCAAGTCCAAATAACATTCAGGAGATAAAAGGCGCAATTAGAGAATTTAACCACCAAACTTCTCAAGTTTTTCTTCAAGATAATCCCTATAATAATGGAGGAGCTATATTAAGTGTTCCAGATGACTTCTTACAGGAACCAGCTATGTTTGTATGCGCAAATGACACAGTTGAAAACTATTTATTAAATGAATTTAGCGCAACAATTCAATCTAAAAATCTGCAAGGGTTGTTCTTAGGTCAAGAAAGAAAAGAATATTTTAATGGAGGTTATTTAGATATTGATCAAAATGGTTTTTTACGTAATATTGTCGAAAAACCAGGGGAAGGAAATCAGCCATCAAATCTTATAAATATTGTATATCAGTACTTTGAAGATCCTTTGAGATTTAAACAAACAATACAAGCTTTAATTGAAGATGATCCAAATACAGCAAACTCGTATCAAGATGCAATTCAATTAATGGTTAATGATGGATTGCAAATTCAAGTTCATACTTATTGCGGAATGTGGTCACCAATTAAAAGACCTATTCATACAATTGATTCTGGAAATATACTACTTTCAAGCTTAGAAGAATCGATAGTAATTCATCCAAGCGCTTATGTTCACCCTGAGGCTCGAATATCTGGTAATACTTATATTGGAGCAAATGTAAATATTGACGAGGGATCTGAAGTTCATGATTCTCATATTTTAGATGGTAGTTTTGTAGTAAATTCAAGAATTAATTCTTCTTATCTTCATAAAGATGTTAGTGTTAGGGATTCAAATTTAAATAAAGTTGTATCAAATTCAGGTGTTTCGATTTCAGGAGAGACAGTCTCCGAGAAACTATTTGATAAGGATTCTTGCCCGAATGGAAAAGATCTTATTAGATAGTTTTTGTAAACTCAATTCCTGTCTGATGTCTTGCAAATTTTTCTTAAATGATTTATTTGTATAAAGCATTAACTTTATATCATGCAAGCTATAATCATCATAGGTGGAGTCTCGTCACGATTTCAACCACTTGGAGATAAAACCAGTTTCGAATTTCTAGGAAAGCCCCTTTTAGAACATAGGATTACTTCATTGCAAAAAGCTGGATTCAACAAATTTATAATTGTCCATGGTGACATCAATTTAGATCAAACTAATTCAACGCTCAAGAAGCTTAATATTGATTCTAAACTTTATCATCAATGCTATCCAAACGGAATGGCAGGAGCTATTATGTCGATTCCAGATCAAGATTTAAACGAACCAAGTTTAATTGTTTCGGGAAACGATACAGTTGATCAAAAACTTTTAGATGATTTATCATCAAAAATTCAAGATCCAAATTTTAAAAGTGATGCCATTTACGTTGGTAAACAAATGCCAAATTATTTCCCAGGAGGATACTTTAAACACAATAATCAAAATATACTAGAAACTATTGTTGAAAAGCCAGGAGAGGGAAATCAACCCTCAGATCTTGTAAATATTGTTTATCATTTTCATAAAACCCCTATTAAATTTAAAAATGCTATTTCTAAATACTTAAGTAAAGATCCAAATGCCCAAGATGGATACGAAACTGCTGCTCAAAATTTAATTAATTCAGGTTATCAAATTTATATCCATAGATACGATGGAAATTGGAACCCAATTAAAATTCCAAAACATGCCTATTTAACATCTCAATATTTCATTACTCAAAACCAAGGCCAAATTGACCCATCCAGTCAAATTCATCCTTCTTGTATTATTGAGGATACAGTAATTATTGGAGCCAATGTTAAAGTCAGCGAAAATGCAATTATTAAAGGAAATACTTATATTGGAGATAACTCTCGTATCGGAGAAAATGCTGTAATAATAGATTCCCATATTGGAAAAAACTGTAAAGTAAATACAAACTCTGAAATCAAAAGGTCTTACCTTGGATCCAACTCTAAAACTCATGCTGGATACGTTGGTGATACTATTACAGCTCAAAATGTTTTATTTGGATACGGTACTCACACTGCCAACTTAAAGTTTAAAGACATGTTCGAAGAATCTTATGAAAAAATGGGAGCAGTAATTGGCTCAAATGTAAAAATCGGCGTAGACGTAAGTATTATGCCAGGAGTGAAAATTGGAGCTAATTCAACAGTATTTCCAAAGTTATGTGTTTACAAGGATATTGAACCTAACACTCAATTTAAAGGAAGATAGAAAAATACACTTGCAACTAGAACTATTCCAATAGTAAAAAGATTTAATTTTTTATAATTAAGTCTTTTTGTTTTTGTAGTCACTAAGATTAATTTCATTAATTGACTTGCAACCAAAGCTAATATAATCCCCATTAAAGCAGTTTTCCCATCTAAACTATCTAAATTTCTACTTGCAAGGGCTAGACTCACTGCATCGGTATCTATAAAGCCACTTACAAAGCTACTGATGTAAACTCCATAAACTCCAGATTTAGCTTCTAAAAATCCAATTGTTAGCTTAATCAAGGAGTAAAAGATAGAAAAGAATAACGCTTGTTTAATTTCGAACGGATTTTCATAGGCATTTGAAATTTCAACTTTCTTTTCTTTCTTATGAGTTTTCCACAAATAGATAAACAGAGAAAATACTACAAAACTTATAGTAACTTTACTCAAAGAAATACCTAAATTTAAATTTACAACACTTACTTCTAGTAAGACTCTAATAAACATTGCAATACTTGTAATTATAATTGCATTTTGAATTTTAAAATCATCTTTTGTTTTTTTAAGTAAGATTGCCAAATTTAAAGTTGTTGCAGTTGAGGAGATTATTCCACCTAAAAATGAAGTTAAATAAATAGTATTTTTAGAAGTGAAAATTCTTTCAAAAATATAACTTACAAAAGAAATACCACTAATTAAAATTAGCATAGTCCATACTTCTTTTAGATTAAAAAAGCCATAAGGTCCATAGTCTACATTAGGAAGCAAAGGATGAATAACTAAAGCTAATACTAAAAATAAAACTCCATATTTAAATTCTTTTGTTGAGACTTTTTCAACAAATAAATGAATAGAATTTTTATAAGATAAAATCAAAACTAAAAACAAAGTTAAAAATACCGATTCAAACAAATATCCAATCCCAACCATCAAACCTATTATCAAAGTAATTATAATCGCAATTTCACTAGTTGCACCTGATTCTTTGTCTTTCTTAACATTTAATAAAAAACTCCCCACAAGAGCAGCCAAAAAGCTAGCCACAACTAAAATGGCAAAACTACTATTAAAACCATACAAAAGGGGAGTGATTGCACCCAATATTCCAATTAAACTAGAAGTTCTAATTCCAGCAAAATTAAAAGCCCTACGTTTTATAGATAATTTTTCTCTATCAAAACCTATAATTCCACCTAGAATAGCTGCTACTAAAATTTTACCAATCAGATTTAAAGCCATAATAATATTTTACTCTTATTATTATAGCATATTTTTTAAGCATTTTCATCTAAAATTTGTTCTCTTAATAGAAGATTCAATTTTGGAGTAATCATTTCTTTTTTACTTAAATCGTTAATGATTTTTTCTTCCACAGTATGAATTCCCATTTGAGCAAAATTTTCATCGAGTTTATAAGAAATTCTTTTATTGTTGCTTAGAATTTCTTTCATTTTTTTCGTAGATTGTTTTAAGAATTTTTCATAATTTTTAATAATATCGTAAAAGACTTCTTTTTTATCAAAATCTTTAAGATGGTTATCTTTTGATATTTCATTTAGTTCTTCTAAAACTTTAATTGAAATAATTCTTAAGGCTCTATAATAAGTAAATAAATGTTTTGGATCTTGGTGAATCTGAGTTTTCAAATCAAAATAGGGGAGGTATTTTCTTACAAATCCATTTGATTTATATTTAAATTCATAAATCTGAGTTTGATTAGCTTCAACTAAATCCATTTGATAATTTAATTTTTCATTTAAATATCTAAAAACTTTTTCAGTGACTTCCTGTTGAATTAATAAGTTTTTAAGAGAGTGTTTTTCGATTCCTATTGCATAAACAAGTAACATTTTCTTGAATACGTTAGTATTTCTTTCTGAAACTTTTCCACATGTTTTATAGGCTTTTTCGTATAGTTTAGAATATTTAGCCTTTAGCTTTCTGTGAGTTTCTGTTGTTATGTACCCTCTTTTTTGAAATTTATTTACTTCATTCAAAACTTTTGAAAATATAATGGCTTTGGATTCTAAATATTCTAGTTTTTCTAACTTAGTTAATTTATTGATTCCAAGTTTATCCATTAATCTTCCAAGGAAAGTTGCTTTAAATAAAAGGGTGAAAAATATTACACCTACTGTCATAGCAGTTAAAACTTCATACAAATTAAATCCTAAATTGTAGCCTTCAATTGTAAAATCAGCTGGGACAAGTAAAAGTAAAATCACTGCTAATGCACCTTTAAGGTCTCCAAAAGCTAACAGGTGTTGCCATTTTCTTGGAATTTTTGCCTCTTTTTTATTTAAATTACAAAGACCTATTGTTGGGTAAACAGTAATGATTCTAACCAAACTACAAACTAAAATTGTCATAATTACAAGCGGCCAAAACACATGAAAGTTATTTACCAAGGTAGCAAACTTTATACCCATCATTACAAATACTAGAGAATTAGAAATAAAAGCGAAATAATCCCAGAACTTATGCATATAGATTTCAATCTGCGGTGATATTTTATATCGACCATAGTTACCAATTACTATCGAAGCACAAACTGTAGCTACAATTGAAGATATTTTAACCTCAAATCCACCAAGTACTAAAGTCTCAGATAGGATTTCAGCCATAATAAATGTTAAGTGAGCTACAACCATTGTTAATGTAATTTCTACATTTTGATAATTTCTGATTTTCTCTATAATTTTTGAGAAACCAAAACCAATTGCTGTACCAAACAAAGCTCCACCAATTAACATTGATGCAAATGTTAAAAGACCACCTAGTAAGTCTACATGACCATTTTTAAGAATTATTTCTAGGACAATCAAAAACACAGCCAAAGAAGTAGCATCATTAAAAAGGCTTTCACCTTCAAATATCATAGCTAATCTTTTCGGAGCTCCATACTCTTTAAACAAAGCTAAAACTGCCACTGGATCAGTTGCTGAAATTATGGTCCCAAATAACACTAGAAAAATAAAAGGTAGTTCAAATCCAATATAGGGGAGAATATAATACAGACCTCCAGCAATTAAAAAAGTTGATGCTAGAAATCCAAATATAGATAAACTAAAAATTGCGACTTTATTATTCCAGAATTTTTTAAACTCAATATTAAAGGCAGATTCAAAAATTAATGTTGGCAGGAAAATAAAAAATAGTAATTCAGAAGTTAATTCAAATTTTGATAAAAACGATAAAAAACCAATTTCAGAAATTGGTATAAGTAAAAGACCTGAAATTAGTAATAAAACTGTATAAGGCATGTTAAATTTTTTGGAAAGAAAAAAAACTCCCATGCTCAGAAGTAATAGACTGAACAATGATAAAAAGATGGTGACCGAAAACATAAATATATATTAAACAATTATATTGTAAAACTTATCGAAATATATACAAGCTATTTTTTAATATGTTATAATGAGTCCAACTAATTTTAAAATTTGGAAGACAATAGCTTTTATAATTACTTAAAGAAAAACAAAAAACTACCAAGAAGTAAAAGTTTCACACAGAAACAATCTCCAAATGCTTTTTTCACATCAAATAAGTTGTCATCTCATAAGGTATCTTTAGCAAATGTAAAGTTAAAATCTAAACTAGAAAATCCTCCAAAAAAAATTCATAAAAAAGAATTAAAACCTTGGTTTTTAGATTTTAAATTTCTTTTCACTAGCTTGTTTATATTTTTAATTTCCCAAGTTTTTCTTAATTTTTCTGCCTATAAAGATTTTATTCATGTTAAATACATGCAAGTTTTTAATATAGAAAACTCTCTGCAGACCACAGCTTTTAAAGCCAGACAAGAGCCCTTAAAGGAGTCATTCATTGAAGGGTCAAATCAAACTCAATCAATTCCACTTTATGATTTTGAAGTAGTACCAACCGATTTTCGAATTATCATTCCAAGCTTAAATATTAATGTTCCCATTAAAGAAGTACCTAAAAACAATCTCTTTTTAAGAGACTGGGATAATCTAGAAAAAGATATTCAAAACTCTCTTCAAGACGGTGTAATTCATTATCCTGGGACACCAAGTCCAAATCTTTCAGGGAACTTTGTAGTCACAGGACACTCTTCTTATTATCCATGGAGCATTGGAAGATACAAAGATGTCTTTGCAGTGCTTCACAATTCAAAGCTTGATGATATAATATACGTTTATCACAACCAAAGAAAATACGTTTACAAAGTCACTGATATCCAAAGTGTTTACCCTGAAGATATAGAAGTTTTAGCTGATATGGGTGATAACCGACTTACCTTGATAACATGTACTCCACTCGGAACAAATATAAAACGACTGATAGTATCAGCCGTTCCAGTTGAAATTTAAATAAATTTTAGTTTTAATCATGCATGGACTCTATTTCTTTTAGAATTTCTGCCTCTAAGAGTTCTTCGTTTTTCTCGTGCTCAGCTTCTATTTTTTTACGACTTTCAGCTTTTTTCTTTATGGAATCCATTTTGAAATCTTGTCTTGAATTTTGAAGTTTTTGTAAGTTTTGCTTGTACTCCATATCAATTTTTTCAAGTTCTCTTTTTTCTGTAATTAAAATTTTAAAAAGTTTTTTAACATGATTTTTTTGAACTACCGGTAGTATTCTAAACCAGTACTGTTTTTCTTCATCATTCATAGACTTAGCTTCCAAAATTAAATTTACTAATTTTGGATAACTATCCTTAACGACCTTTGGTATCTCAAATTTTTTATTCATATTTTTCTTAAATTTTTTTCTCTTAGAATATACTAGAATATTTCAATAGACAAGTTGTTAACCAAGAAGTGATGTAAGCTCTTTGAAAAGATTTTCAACAACGGATCTTCCTTTGTAAGCAGTTTTACCTCTCTTAGTTTTATAACTTCCTACCTTTTTAATAAATCTATCTTGGATTCCTTCTTTCGTTATACCGTTTGCTTCAAGCCAAGCTCGAGCTTCTCTTTCATTTTGCTTAGGATTAGGGAATCTTCTGTCAAATTCAATTGCCTTTGCAATCCTTCCTGCCCCCACATTATAGGCAAACCAGCAATATTTGGCATGTTCTGGGGTACCAAAAGCAATACCAGATCTAGAAACAACCCTAGAGTTTTTTAATAATAAGTCTAACATCAATCTTGTTGATAAAGTTGGTGAGTGTAGCATGTATCCTGTAAGTAAATTACTATATCTTAAAAAATCAGGATTTGTATATTTTCCAGTTCTTCTTTCGTTATTTTGCTTATCAAGATAGTATCTACCTCTTTGTTTTAGCATGCTTTTTGCGTTATTCGCAGCTTCGTTTAACTCTGTATATTGAGCTCTTTCCCTCTCAGGTAATTGGAAGAACATGCTTTCTCTTGTAGACCTAATGAACTGAGTAAGACCAACAGCTCCATCTCCTGGATTGTAAATCCCATACCCTCCAGCTGCAGTTTCTTTGTAAGCAACTGACAAACCTAACTTAAACAAAAACATAAAATTCTCTCCAGTATAACCTCTTTCTTTTAGAACTTTTGCAATAGTAAGAGCTGAAGGCAAGTAGTAAAGTTGTTGATGGGGTTTATATCGAAAAGCACTTGCTTCACATATCCTTTGCAGTCTTTCCCAGGTAAGTGGAGTTCCCTCTAAAATGCTTCTTGCAAAGTTTGAATTAATCACTCTTTCGTTTCCAGATCCGTCCATCATTATTCCAGGAAAGCTTTGCCTTATTCTACCTGAGTTTTTCAAATGTCCAAGTCCTGCTGGGCCTGCACCTGTCGTTTCTACATTTTGCATTAATTGACCAGGGGTAGTGTTTTCTGAGTTAAGGCTCAAGGCTGGATTTAAACTTTGTGAAGATGAATAGTCACCTGATTCATTTATAACTCTATGGTCTTCCTCAGTTAATTCATGTCTTGGAGCATTGAAATCTTCTATGATTTCTGCCTCGTAAAACATATCATACATTGATGTTGCAATTTGCCCAGCAATTCCCCCCCCAACAAGTCTTGTTAATATTTCTTTAAAAACGTCTTCATTTAGAACATCTAAGTCATGTCTTGTCATATCTGATGTTTCAATATTCTCAGATATGTATTGTTGAGTCAAAGCAGTCGCCTGATTTTTTTGTTCGTTAGTTGCTGTTGTTTGCAATTGTTCTGAATTAACTTGAGTTTGAGCTTCCGTACTTTCAGTTCTAGAATTATCTTGAGGAGCTTGTCTGTTTGAATTATTCATATTTTTGGGTTAAAATTTTAATATATTTAGATTAGGAACATATCTCCATACTTGTTTTCGAACTGTTCTTTTCTGTATTTCAAGTCCATAACTAAGTTTTTAATTTGATATGTTGGTTTTACATACAAAGCTTCTCCACCAGAAAATTCATATAAATTTTGTATATCCCTAATTCTAGCGCAAAAGCTAATACTTGTCAAGTCTGCTTTTCCTTGAGCTTCTTGCGAAGCTTGCTCATAAATCACTTGGTTTATTAAGCTACTTGGTTGTAAAGGATTTAATCGATTATCGGAAATCATCATCATAATCATCCTTAAAAAATCTTCCTCCTCTTTTGTAAATCCATCCGGGTCAACTGGGGGAGTATTAACCATTTCCTGTACATCACTATCAACAGGTAGAATTTTTGTATCATTATCTTTGTTTCCTGGTTCATGAATTTGAGGCATAAACTTTTATTTTTAAAGAATATATTTATAATAATTATAGCAAAATTTACTTAATTTCTCAAATGTCTAAACAAATCAAAGAGCAAATCCAAAGTCTTACTCAAAAAATTAATAAATGGAACAAAGAATACTTTGAAAATCAAAGACTTTTATTCGATGAAAGCACTCGTGATCAATTAAAAAAACAACTTCAAAAACTAGAGGAGAAATATCCAGAATATCAATTTGAAAATTCTCCTAACTTAACAATTGGAGCGAGATTATCTAATGATTTTGATAAATTAAAGCATAAAACTCCCAAAAAAAGTCTACAAGATGTCTTCTCAATCTCTGAAATCTTAGAATTTTTTGAAAGAGTTAATAAAAGTATCCCAGATCAAAAGCATTCATATTTTTTAGAGCCAAAACTAGACGGTTTAAATGTAACATTGTGGTACGAAAAAGGACTTTTTAAAAAAGCTTTAACTAGAGGGAACGGACTGATAGGGGAAGATATTACACATACAATATCGACCATTAATTCAATACCCAAGGATTTAAATTTAGATATAGATTTAGAGGTAACTGGAGAAGTTTTTATTAAGAAAGAAGATTTCCATAGAATTAACGAATCTCAAGAGCAAAAGTATGCCAATCCAAGAAATTTAGCTTCTGGATCAGTTCGACAACTTGATCCAACTGTAGCCAAAGAAAGAAATTTACAAATTTTTCTCTACAATCTTGCTCAAAACAATCTTAAAAATCCCCCCCAAAAACAATCTGATGTTTTAAAAACACTTAGGCTCTTAAATTTTCCAGTTAATCCAAATTCACAAGAGATTAATACAAAAGAGGATTTAAGTGAAGCAATTTTGCATTATACAGATCAAAAAAATAATTTTGAATATGAAATCGATGGACTTGTAATAAAATTAGACGATTTAGAAAACCAAAAAAAACTAGGATTCACAGCTAAAACTCCAAGGTTTGCAGTTGCTTATAAATTCCCAGCTGAAAAACAAGTAACTAAAGTTAATGGGATAACTCTTCAGGTTGGAAGAACTGGAAATATTACTCCTGTTGCAGAATTAGACCCTGTTTTAGTCGCAGGTTCAACTATAAAAAGAGCAACTCTACATAACTTTGATGAACTTTATAGTAAGGATGTTAGAATTCATGATACCGTAATTGTTCATAAAGCAGGAGATATAATTCCAGAAGTTGTTGAAGTTGTACTTGATATTAGGCCAAAAGATTCAAAAGTTTTCCAAAAACCAAGTTTATGTCCGGTATGTAACTCAAATCTTGTACATGAAGAAGGCTTAGCAGCTTTGAAATGTATTAATTTTTATTGCCCAGCTAAATTAAAAAATCAACTAAGTCACTTTACATCTAAAAAAGGAATGAATATTAAGGGGTTAGGCCAAAGCATAGTAGATGTTTTATATGATAATCAAATTGTTGAAAATTTTGCCGATTTTTATAACCTTCAAGAAAATAGTTTTCAAGGATTAGAAGGTTTTAAATCCAAAAGAATTAATAATTTATTAGATGCTATTGATAAGAGTAAACAAATTGAATTATTTCACTTTATTTATGCTCTTGGAATTCCACATCTAGGAGAGCAAATGTCAAAGGAGCTTTCTGAAAATATTAAAAATAAATTTTTATCAAATCAAGATTCTATTTCTATTCAAGATTTATTAGTTATTCTTCAGACTAAGCTGACTACCGATTATTTAGAATCTTTAGAAGGTTTTGCTTTGAAATCTGCATTTGAAATTATTGAATATATTAATTCTGAATTCTTAAGCAAACAGCTGGAAAAACTTAAAAGTATTAACTTTGTTTTTGAATTACCAAGCTCAAATCAAAAATCTACAAACACAGCTTTATCTGATAAAAAATTAGTTTTCACAGGCACTTTATCTAAAATAGGACGGTCTGAAGCTAAAAAAGAAGCAGAAAAACAGGGTGCAAAAGTCTTAAGTGCAATGTCTTCCAAGGTAGATTATTTAGTTGCTGGTGAAAAAAGTGGGTCTAAGTTAAAGAAAGCTAAAGAACTTGGAGTTAAAGTTTTAACAGAACAAGAATTCCTTAAGTTAATAAATTAAAAATTCTATTATTCTCAATCATTATTCCGCATCAAATAAGTCTTCTAAATTAAAATCTGCTTCCTCATTTAGGTCAACAGTTGGCTCAGGCAAAGGTATGCTCCCGGTGTCTTTTACCTTTTTAGGTGTAGGTTTATCAGCTTGCTCAATAATCGGTTCAATAGTTTTAACTTCTTTTACCTGGTTAACAGTTTTAGTTTCTTTACTTGCAACAGCCGATGAATTAGTTTTGGTACTCGGCCTTGAAGAGCTAGAAGAAAGAGTTTTGGAAACCCAATCTTTTTTTGAGATAGTTTTAATTCGAACAGCATAATTATGTTCATACAAAAGTTTTTCAACAACTCTTATATATTCCGGATTTTGAATCTGTTCTAAAAAAAAATTAGCGGAATATACTAAGTATAAATTTTCTTCAACTTTTTCAATTGAAGCTTCATTTAAAAGTCTAGTGAGTTTTGGAATAGGTGCTTTTTTAACAATCTTTTTCCAGCTTCGCTTAAGTTCAGTGATCTTAAAGTTACAGTCAGGTTCAATATTTAATAGGTTTTCTTCTTCTTCTGGTTGGAGAGAATTAGAAACTTCAATTGCTTTCTTAAGGTTAGAGCTCATTTTATCACTCGATTCAGATTCTTTAGACGTAGAAGCTATCATTTTAGACTTCTTAGATATTTCTTTATCTATATAGCTAAGTAATTCAAATTTAATATCCTCAAAATTGATTGATTCTTGGTCTTTAGTGGTCTTAGGTTGATTGTTATCAAGTTTAATATTTTTAAGCTTCGAATTAACAATTTCAAGAACTCTACCTTCATCAATCCCAGAGCTTGTATTGCCGACAGAATTAGTATCTGATTTTAATTCCAACGAAATTTTATTGTTATCAATACATATTATTTCTAAGGCAAATTTAAGGTTATTACTTTGTCTAAATTCATTATAAATTTGCATCCAATGTTTTGAGACTTTAATTATTTTTTGGCAAATTACTTGGTTCTTAATGTTTTCAATCATTTTACTTTGCAAGCAATCAATAAAAGACTTACAGAATTCCTCTAAGTTAACACCATCTTTATGAACTTGGTTGATAATTTCTAGATTTTCACTGATTCTAGAATTGATTAAATTATCCACAAAATCATTTACACTATCATTTTGGCTAGATCCAAGGATTTGATTTAAGTTATCTAAAGTTACATCTCCGTAACTAATAAGTTGATCTAGTAAACTTAAGGCATCACGCATGCACCCTTCTGATCTTAGCGATACCTTATCTAAAGCTTTTTGATCGGCTTTAACTTTTTCTTCCTTGCATATGTAGGCTAAATGATTTGAAATATCTTCTATGTTAATTCTTCTAAATCCAAATC
Source organism: bacterium (assembly GCA_002718715.1). GTDB lineage: Bacteria > Patescibacteriota > Gracilibacteria > UBA1369. The sequence continues at coordinate 3,598 of PBFJ01000003.1, read as the reverse complement.
TTTGACATCTAGACACAATTGTATCTGGAATTTTATGCAGTTCTGTTGTGGCTAAAATAAAATAAACATTTTTCGGTGGTTCTTCTAAAGTTTTCAATAAAGCATTAAATGCTTCTTTGGTTAACATATGAACTTCATCTATAATATAGACTTTATTTTTACTTTGGCTTGGTGCAAATTTAACAGATTCTCTTAGGTCACGAATTTCATCTACCCCACGATTAGAAGCTGCATCAATTTCAATTAAATCTACCAATGATCCATTATTGATCTGAGTACATACGTCACATTTATTACATGGCTCAAATGATTTAGGATCTAAATTTTCACAGTTTATAGCCTTAGCTAAAAGCCTAGCAGTAGATGTTTTACCAGTTCCTCTTGGTCCACAAAATAAATAAGCATGAGTTAGCATATTTTTCTTTAAGGCATTTTGCAAAGTCAATTTCACATGTTCTTGAGCAACTAAACCTTTAAAGCTAGAAGGACGGTATTTTTGATATAAGTTCATAAATATTTTTTTTCAATTCTGCCATTTTAGGAGTAAAATTTCAATTCAGATTTTTAAATTTTTAAATTTTTTCCCGTATGTTTTTTATAAGCTTGGGATATAAATTCTTTAAATTCTAACTGGAATCTTTCTTTCGAAAACTTTTTAGCATGTCGGATATTTACATCTTTAGACCATTGCTTAGAGATAAATCTTTCAAACTCTTTAAACTTTTTGTTAAAGCATTCAACACTAAGTTCTTTAAATAAGATTCCATTTACTTTATCTTCAACTGTTTCTTTTATTCCCCCACTTTTATAGGCGAAAACGGGCTTTCCACAAGCCATTGCTTCAATTGGGGTCAATCCAAAGTCTTCCGCGCTAGCCAGGCAAATAAAACCTTTACATCTAGAAAATAAATCAAGTTTTCTTTCGTTACTTACATATCCTAAAAATTCGATATTTTCTTTTGCTAAATTCTTCAGATTATCCAGTTCTTTTCCGGTACCAGCAATAAGTAATTTTTTACCATTTTTATTAAAAGCCTTAACTGCTAAATCAATATTTTTATATTTCGATAATCTTGAGATAATTAAGTAATAATCTTCGGAGTCTTTATGTTTTAATCCCTTTAAGTCAACTGGTGGATTAATAACTTTAGCATCTAGTTTGTAGTATTTTTTGATTCTTTTTTTAATCTCTTGGCTAATGCAAATTCGGCTATCAGCTCTTTTGGATGCTGTAAAATCCCAGATTCTCAATTTTAAAGAAATTAATTTCCAAATAAGACTCTTAAATAAACCAAGTTCTAAGTCTTTAGGGTATTTGTGATAATAGTCCCAAATAAATCTCATAGGGGAGTGATAGTAATTAATATGCAATGTGTCTTGGTTTGTAATTACTCCATGGGAAAAAGAGTTATTAAGGCTAATTACTAGATCGTAATCACTTAAATCTAAATCCTCTATTAAATAAGGGTACAAAAAAGCTAAATTTTGGTATCTTTTTAAAATAAACTTCGGAAATTTACTGGTTAAACTCTTAACTCTAGAATAACTGATCTTAAGATCTTTAAAAGAAGTATCTTGAACTAAGCAAAAAATATCAGCATCTTTAAATAAAGAGTGTACATCTTCAAGAACTTTTTCTGCCCCACCCATTTTAACTAAGTACTCATGAATTATCGCTACTTTCATCTTAATAAATAAATATCAAGATTAATTTACATCTAATTGATTTAGATAGCAAATAGGAGAGCTGCTTTTGGCAAGACATACTGCCACAATATTTGCTCCAGGATATTTATCTGCTAATAATTCACATGCTTTATTCATAGTGCTTCCAGTTGTATAAACATCATCAAAAACATAGATAACCTGAATATCCAATTCACTTACAGATCTCTCGTCTATAGAAAGTTTTTGTTCAGAAATGCTTAACCTGTCTTTTTTTGACATAGACTTACTTTCTTTGCTGAATAAATTATTTTTAATAAGTTTATACATTGGAATATTATTTAATTCCGCAAATTTCTTTGCAATTTCTTCACTAAAATCATAACCTTTATTGAATCTATTTTTCATATTAGATGGAATATAGGTGATAACTGATTTTTTAGAAATAGACAATTTAAAGGTAAGACAGTTGATAAAAAATTCAATTAAATCTAATCTTTTTTCGTATTTCATTAGCTTGAAATATTTTTTTATTTTCAGGTAGTTAGTACAATAAATCAAGAAATCAAAGTTGGAATTATTGAAATCTTTAATTTTTGGATCAATCAGATCATGAATCTTAGATAAGCAATCTAAGCAGTATGTTTCGCTGCATTCAACTCCGCAAACTAGACATGTTTTCTTTTTTATCATTTTTCAAACTAGATACAAATAATCTAATATATAATGTTAAATAAAAGTTAAAATTTTATTAACAAAATATTATTTTTTTGTAAATATATATCAAAAATCAAAATATGTCAAGTTTGTTACTTTATAAAAGGATGATGTAAGTCACAAACTGCTTCGTATACATCTGATCCAACAACAACACCTTTTAAGAATTCAGCTTCATCTATACCTTCTTTTAACCTGGTGTAACTAGCTTCGTTTCCACATATATGCCCATTTTCATTGAATCTACAAATTGCAGTTACTTTAACTACATTATTTGCGATTGCTAATAAGTCTCCAATCGTACTCTCATTTACACCTTCTTCCCAGTCTTTTAGCTTAAATGGATTAAGAAAAACATCCATGTCACAACACGATAAGAAAACAGGGTAACCTAATCTTCTAAGGTTAGAGCAAACGTTAATTAAGCTTGAGTCAAACATCATAGCTTCATCAATTCCAATAACGAAAGGTTCTTGGGTTTCAGAGTCAAGATAACTAAAGATTTCCTCGGCGTTGTTAATTTTAACTGCAGGGTGTGATTTTTTACTATGAGTCACAACTTCGCTATCGGAATATCTATCATCTTTTGCTGGGCTGAATAAAATGCTATTGATTCCAGCTATAGTATATCTTTCCAGAGTTCTTAATAATGCTGTAGTTTTTCCACTATACATTGGCCCGGTGTAAACTGTTATACCTCTTTGTAAAGGCCTTAATCTCTCTGGGTTTATTGTGGATTCTGGCTGGTAAATCATTTTTTTAGGGGTTATAGCACATTAAGATTTAATTTATTGATTTTTAAAATTCTTGTCAAAAAAAAGGATTTGACTTAAATCAAAAAACAAAATCAAATACGTAAACAGTATTATACTAAAAAAAATGCTAAAACAAGAAAAAAAACCCCTATGAAACTGGCTTTTTAGCTTGATTTATGTTATTATAAGAGTAATTAAAAAAAATAAGGACAGGTATGACTGAAAATACAAAACCTACACCACCACCACTTTTTCCATCAGGAGGAAGTAATGCAGGACAGGACAGTTCTAATTCTTCCAATCAAAATAATGCTACAGGCGATAGTCAATCCGCTGTTTCTTCTTCGAGTCCAGCTCAAACCAGTCCAGCCCCACAGCCAGCTCAAGCGGCACCAGCCCCACAGCCAGCTCAAGCAAGTCCAGCCCCACAGCCAGCTCAAGCAAGTCCAGCCCCACAGCCA
>PBFJ01000002.1 GCA_002718715.1 bacterium | reverse complement strand
TGAATTAAAATAATTCAATTTTAAAAGACAAACTAAAGGCCCTTAGCTGGGTCTTTTTTTGTGTTCAAAAAAGCTAATTGACAGATGTTTTTTTATAGTGTATTGTAGATCAAATAATTTTTCGCATGACCAATTTAATATTAGATAGATTAAAGGCATTAGGTAAAATCAACCTACAAGGAAATACTTTAGAAGGTATAAACGTATCAAAATCTATTGAAATGATTGAGCCTTATGAACAGCAAATTGAAAGATCCCAGATAATGGGTGTAATAACTGGTGAAATTGATAAAATTTTAACCTTGCATATTACGCAATACACTCAAGTTATTGATTGTACAAAAATTCTTACTAATGACCCAACGGTTAAAGAGTATCTTGAAGAAATTAATATTACCTCAATAAATGCAGGGCAATACAGTTATGTAAAAGAAAAAAGAGCAAATTTATATTCTATAGCTGTTCAAGTTTTAAAGAGAATTGATATTCAATCTAAACGTAAAGAATTAAATATAGGATATATTTATGCAAATTTAATAATAAATTTTATAGATTCTTTGAATGAAAATTCGATTGATCAAGATGAAATATTTAAAATAAATCTTATTCTAGGAGATCTTGCAAATCTAGAAAGGCTATGTGAAAGGTTAGCAATTACAATTTTAAGCTAGCTCCTTTAGAGCTTTCTTGCTCTCAATTAGTTTTTTAATACAGCTTAGACCAATTATAAAAAATGGGGCTAAAAACAAAGTAAACTGGAACTCTAATAAAAGGTTAAAAACTGCATGTAATGAGGTTGCGTAAAACAATCCAATAAACTGGCTTTCAGCTGCGAATATTTTGGCCATAAATCCCCTTTTAAATCTAAAGTGAAACTTTTTTAAGAGTCTAGTTAAGGACCATGGATGATATTGATTGTCGTTATAGACTTTTTTACTAAACAAAGCCAATCCAAAGTAATATCCATATACTGTAGAAAAAAGGCAATGTGCAAAGGTAGAAAAGACGGCTCTTAGCATGTAAACACTAGTAAAAGTTTGAATATCTAGGTTTTTCCAGATATTAATTAAGTAGAATGTGTTTTCTGCAAAAGCAAAACCAAGAGCTGCCATAATTGAAAACTCAATAGCATCATCTATTGAAGTGATTTCATTTCTAGAAACTTTATCAGCTACTTTGTGTTTCAAATATTCTTCTATAGCTGCAATTATTACAAAAAATATTATTAAGCTAATTGGAATATTGAAAAAACTGTTTTGAAATAAGCTATTTGCTTGAAGAGTGTTCTCTAAATCCAAGAAAGGAATAAGATCCGTAAAATATCTTAAAAAAACTAATGGTACTACACTTAAAGCTCCTAAACTAAATGAAAAAAGTACCCATTTGCGTTTCTCATTATGCTTATGCAAAAAATAACTCCCCCATATTAAAATTGGAACTGCATTTATTAATCCGATTAAAATACTTAATGTTAAATTAGACATTTAATTTTTTATATCTAATTATTATAACGAATTTTAGCTTTTTTTTCAATTAATTAAGCGAATTTATAGTTGAATTCTGAATCACAAAAGTTTGATAGCTTCCCGAGTAGTCATTAAAATATGCTTTTTCTACTGTTGTAATAAAGGTTTGATACTGACTAGCAAAGCTTAAAAGCTGCTTACGTCTTTGGCTATCCAACTCCGAGAAAACATCGTCTAGTAGTAAAATTGGACGATAAGAAATAAATTGCTTTAGGTATTCAACCTGCAAAAATTTAAGAGCTAGAATAAAAGTTCTATTTTCCCCTCTTGAACAAAAATCAATAATTGCTTTTCCATCCAGCAAAAATTGGAAATCATCTCTATGGATACCAAGATTAGTCGATTTATAGCGTAGATCTTTTTCGAAGTTTTTATTCAAATTTTCAATAAATTGTGTTTTATATAGGCTTATATTCTCTGGTTTAAAAGCTGTAAACTTTACTTTAATTTGTTTATCTAATTCGGTGCCAGCAATTGAATTATAAGTGGATTCCAAATTTTTATTCAAATACTCAATAAATTCTATTCGATAGGCATGAATAATAGCAGCACTTTGAGCTAATTTTTGATTATATACAGAGTAAAGAATTTGATTTGTAACTCCATCTTTAAGCATTTTATTTCGAATTTTTAGATTTTTATTATAGGTCATTAAGCTTTCAAAATAGTCTTTAAAAAGACTAGATAAAAAAGTGTTTAAAAATTTTCGTCTAGCAACCGGGCCAAGTACAAATAAATGCATATCATCTGGAGTAAAGACTACAGACTGAAAGTTTCCCATAAATTCTTTTGATGGAAGCTTTATTTCATCTATAAAAAAGGCTTTTTCTTTTTGTTTCTTATCAAAAACCATATGTAAATTCTTAATTGAATTATCTTGAAAAACATCTAAAGCCTGGTCGGATTGATTAGAAGGACTAATATTTCCTTTGATAGAAAAATAATAAGAATCAAAATTACAAATGTCATCAAATTTCAAATTTCGAAAACTTTTAGGGAAACTCAAAAGTGAAATAGCCTCTAACAAATTAGTTTTTCCTTGTCCATTAGGAGCAACGAAAATATTTAATCCATTTTGAGGTTTAAAATTGATTTCTAAATTTTTATAAGATCGAAAATTAACAAGACTTAAACTTTCTAAAAACATTTTTTTTAATATATTAAATTTTTTGCAAGAAAAGTAAAGAAGGATTGATTTTATATAAGCCAAGAGTTAATCTATTAAAGATAAAATTTAATAATAGATATGGAGAAAAATGATCGACTATACAAAATTCGCCATTCTGCCGCTCATGTACTAGCACAAGCCGTGCTGGATATGTTCCCTGAAAGTAAATTAGCTTTTGGACCTCCGGTAAAAGATGGTTTTTATTATGATTTTGAATTACCAAGAAGTTTGACCCCAGAGGATCTTCCGATTTTAGAAAAGAAAATGAAAAAGATCCAAGCACAAAGACAAAAGTTTCATGGAAGAACTGTGGACATTGATCAAGCTTTAGATTTTTACAATCAAATGGGACAAGTTTACAAGGTAGATAAAATCAATGAACTTAAACAAGAGGGTGAAACTGAAGTAACTTTTTATGAAAATATTTTACCGCAAAATGGTGATGTTAAATTTGTAGATTTATGTGGTGGTGGCCACACTGATCACACTGGAGATATTGGTTTTTATAAACTAGCTAAAATTGCCGGAGCTTATTTTAGAGGTGATGAAAATAATCAAATGCTAACTAGGATTTATGGTTATTGCTATGAAACAAAACAAGAGCTAGATGATCACTTGAAAATGCTTAAAGAAGCTGAAAAAAGAGATCATAGAAAATTAGGAAAAGAACTAGATTTATATGTAATGTCGGAATTGGTTGGACCTGGTCTTCCCCTTTTTACTCCGCGAGGAATGGTGGTTCGTGATGCTATCCAAGATTATTTATGGGAACTTCATAAGAAAAATGGTTATAGTAGAGTTTTAACTCCACATATTGCAAAGATTGATCTTTATGAGAAGTCTGGTCATGCTGCTAAATTTGGAGATGAACTTTTTAAAGTAAAAGGAAAAGATACTGATTTTGTTATGAAACCAATGAATTGTCCGCACCACATGCAGATTTTTGATTCGCAAATTAGATCCTATAAAGATCTTCCAATTAAATACTTTGAATGCCCAGGAACTGTGTATAGAGATGAAAAATCAGGACAACTTTCAGGTTTAACCAGAGTAAGAATGATTTCCCAAGATGATGGACACTTGTTTTGTGCTTTAAACCAAATTGAAGAAGAAATCTTAACGATTGTGGATATTATCAAAACTTTTTATACAAGAATTGGAATGTTTAGTGATTACTGGGTTTCACTTTCAGTAAGAGGTGAAGACAAAACTAAATACTTAGGATCAGAAGAAGTTTGGAATAAATCAGAAGCTGCCCTTGAAAGTGCGGCTAAAAAAGCAGAACTAAATTTTGAAAGAATGGAAGATGAAGCTGCATTTTATGGTCCAAAATTAGACTTTATGTTTAAGGATGCTATTGGTAGAGAATGGCAACTAGCAACTATTCAATTAGATTTCAATTTACCTGAGAGATTTGATTTAAGCTTTGTTAACGAACAAGGTGAGAAAGAAAGACCAGTTGTTGTTCACAGAGCAATTTGTGGATCTCTTGAAAGATTTATTGCTGTAATGATTGAACATACTGCTGGAGCTTTTCCTGCATGGATGGCACCTATTCAGGCCGATATAATTTGCGTGAGTGAGGTTTTTAAAGATTATGCTAATCAAGTTATGGAAAATCTAAAAGAAGCTGATGTAAGAGCAAATATGATGGATTACACTAACTCACTTGGTAAGAATGTAAGAGAATCTGAAAAAGCTAAAGTTCCTTTTAAATTAATTATTGGTGAAAACGAGGTTAAAGATAAAACTGTAACTGTTCGTGAATATAATACTGGAAAGCAAGAAACTATGAATTTAGAAAAATTTATAAAACATATTCAAGAAAGCTAAATTTGAACCTTGATTAAACTTTTAAAAAACCCTCGTTAATGAGGGTTTTGTTTTTATTATAAATCTTTTACTAATTCTGCTAATTCTTTTGGACTTAAGCCTTTTATTCTAGCAATAAGTTGTTCTGCTTGATCACTTGAGGCTTTATCGCTTAAATGTTTAGAAGGTCCATCATCAAGAAATTTAGCAACGGGTACTGACAATCTTTGAGCTACTTTTTTCAATGATGATCTGAAATTTTGCATACCTGCACTTGGTAATAATTTATTAATTTCTTCATCTTCAAAAGCTCTATGATGAGCATGATCATCTATTGTTCCATCACTTTTGTATGTCTTATATCTACCGTGGGTTAAGCCAAAAAGTGCTATTCCAGAAGTAAGTAAATTTCTAATATAAGTACCATCATTTGAACTCGAATGATTTTGTGAGAATTCATAAGCATATTTGAATCCAGCTGCATATTGCCCGAATGCATCTTTATGTTTATCAAACATTGTATCTCCATTCCAACTAAGGCTAGTTACCCAAGCATCTCCAACTGAGAATACTTTTTCAACTTGTTCATTTGTCAATTTTGACAATACAAATCCTGGACATTCTTTGTTGTAATTTTTACCCTCTGCAGTTTTAGCATGCTTTTTAGTTGAACCAGTCGAAAGAGGGAGTAAATAAGACCAAATAAACTTTTGAACTCCTTCTTTGGCAGGAACATTATCTTTAAAATTTGGAAGTTTATTCTTGCCAGCTGAAAATTGAGACCAAATCTCGTCCTTTTTACCAACTAAAATGTTTTTATGAACTGTAAAAGCATGAAAATAAGGATGCTTTCCATAGTTAAGTGATTCAATAAATTGATCATCTAGAATTGGACCATTCCCATTTATCTCATGACAAAGTCCTGCATATAAGTAATAAAAGAAATTTTCTAAATCTTGATATCCTTCATCTATCATAGCCTGAAGAATTCCCGTGTATTCTCCAGCATCCATAGGTTTTCCTGAACCAAGATTACTAAATAGCCTTCCAAACTCTGCATTAAAATCCATTTTTTTCTCTTTTGCAAGTCGATCAGTTTTACTTTTATATTCATTCATTGAAGAAGTGAAAGCCGATCTATTTTTTGATATACACTGAGTACCAAAATTCGAAGGCTGACCATTGTTATTAAAAATATAATTTAAAGCTTCCGCTACAGCATCTTCATTACGTGTACCATCTCTATCCACCCAATCTTCACCCTCATGTTCTCCATCTTGATTGAATCTAGGTTTCTTTTTTATTGGATCTGTAACAACACCTCTTGTCTTTTTCCTGGCTTTATTCAAAAGTTTAATAAAGTCCTCATCTAAAACGGATAAAGACCCTTCTTCACAAAGAAGGTCAACTAACGCTTTAAGCTTAGCTCTATTTTCAGGATTTCCAAAACCACTTAATTTTTTTAATTCTTTATTCCACGTGTTAGAGTTCCCTTCTCTTTTGAATTGGTCTTTATGAAACTCAACTCTCTTATCAAATTGTTGGTTTGATTGCTCGAGTGATTCTTTTTCTTGACCTAAAACATTTTGAAATCCAGCTTTTCTAAGATCTCTTTTACGCTGCCTTTTTTGCGAAATTTTCTCTCCAAATACTTTCGAAATATCGACAATATCATTTAAAGACATTAGTCCAAAAGGAACTTCTGGCCATTCAAAATCAGGCATGTCCAGGCTTTTCACTTTAGGTATATTGATACTCCAATCTCTTTTAATTTTTTCTTGTGAAATCATTCCTAAGTTTTGATCCTTAATAAACTTTAATAATTCTGGCAAAGTAAATTCAAGATAAGCATCATTATCAGGGTTTTCACCGCTATATTTTGGGTAACTTAAATTTTCAAGACGTATGATATCTGGAGATACTTGCTTAATTTCATATTTATCACCTTGAAGATTTCCTATTACATTTCCAGCATGAATTTGAATTGGTTTTTTAGATAGAGCAAGACCATTTGCAAGCATAAAATTATGATGAGCTTCAAGTCTTCTATCTAACTCTTCACTTGTAAGTATTTCTTTTTTAGAATCAATTTCAGCTTCCACATGTTCTTCGGCTTTGTGTTTATAGCTAAAAGCTAAAAACTCTTCAAGCGAGTAAACATATGATGTTCTTCCATCAGGACGCTTTTCAGATCTTTCAATAAATTTCAAATCCGTTTCTTTATTTTCAATAGCTGCATTAAAATCATAAATGCTCATGTCAGATGTAGGGATCGGTTCAGATAAAAAAACTGATTTACTTTCAAAATCAAAATCTAGAATTTCAGTGTAACTTATATTATCAAAATTTCTGTAAGAGAATAAAGTTCCAGGCTGAAACTTTTGATCCATAGATCTAAACCCAAGTCTTTCTTCAAGCTCTGCAAACGAATCACACTTTGGATAAACGTTATAGTTCTCTAAAAGAGATTTGTCTAGTGAACATCTATTTAATCCTTCGTATTCGTACTCAAGAATGCTTTCAACATCTGAGTCTTTGTCTACGACAACATGACTTGTAATTGAATCTAAAACTTCACATTCTAATTGAAGATCTCTTTGTTTGTCGAAAAAAGTACTTTTAAAATGAATACCTCTAATTACAAAAGTTTTAGAATTACCATTATTATCTTGAACGTGAAATTGATTTCCAATTTCGACTCGTATGCCTAATGCTCTAGATAATTTAATTTTTTCTTGTGTTAAAACTCTCTTATAAGCCTCACCTTGATTTAACATATTGATGTCATTTGTAAACTGTTTATGAGCAGCAGATAAAGACTCAAAAGTTTTCTCATAAGATTCGTCATATTCTCTAAGTTTTTGCTTCATTTTTAACCTTTGAGTTGCATCTTGGATTTCAAACTCGTCTAGAATTGTATCTAAAGTGACTATATCACCGGGATTTGTATTTGCATAAACCTGTACTGCCTCTTCGAAATTATCATATGTCCAAGGTTGTGAAATATCAAAACTTACAGTATTGGGATTTTCTATAACATAAGTTGCAGCTTCATCTTGGAATTTAAAAAATTTTTCCATTTGTTCTAAAAGTTTTGTACCTTCTTGGGTAATCTCTAATTTCCCATTAATTTTGCCTGAAAATTTATTAAAAAGTTCAGGTTCGTCTTCAATACCCTGGAAGAGACTTTGAATAATAATTCTTTCTGCTTTAGCTGCTTCAAAAGCACGTTCCTTTAAATCTAGAAGACTTTCTTCACAAAATTTAATTCGATTTACAAATTCTTGAGTAAGACTTTCAGGATCATCTTCAAAATTTGAAGATAATGATGCCATTCTCTCTCCGTAACTGTTTACCTTATCTTGAATGTCACTTGAAATACTAGAAATCTTAGTTTCTGCTACATCTTGTTCTAAATCGGCAATAATTTTATTTGTATGTTCTTCAATTCCAGCTTGTTGTTCAACACTTTGAGCTTTATTTACATTCTGACCTCCTTGGTTTATACCTTGTGGATTTATTGGATCTGGCATTATATTGGGCTAAATAAATTTATTTTTAATTATATCAAATGTTTTAAAATTTGGCAAGTGCTATAGGACTTAAGTATTAATTTGACTTGCAACCTTTTTAACAACTTCTTTTTGATCTTCAAATGGTTTAGTTAAGTCAAGTTTGTGTCCAGTGCTTGGTCTATAAATACCTTTCAGAGCTGTTTGATTAGCTGTAGGTACTTTAGCTATTACTTGGTTTGGGGTTAAGGATGATGACATTAAAGCTCTAACTCCAGCTGCAGTCATAAGTTGATTGGCTATTGCAGGGGTTGTGATTGAGGCTCCTTGATTAAGCTTCCTAACAATAGTTGATAAATCATCACCGGATTTGATTGGTTCTGGATTTCGATTTCCTCCTCCTGGGTCTCTTCTGTCTTGTGATGAGTTGCTTAACGTGTTTTGATCTGGGAAGAACTTACCAGCAAATTGTTTAGCATTGGTTTTATTTCCACCAATAAACACACCGGTATTTGCAGCTAAAGATCCAACAAACTTACCTGTCCCTTGGACTTTACCTCGTAACCATGAAAAAGCTCCAGCTGCTGCAGTTCCATCTGCCATATTTAGAGTTATTTCATAAATAACAGCAATTGAAGCAAAATAAACAAGCAATGCTTGGAAAGAATCTAAAGATCCGATTGATAGAGCTACTGTATCTAAAATTCGATTAGTATTACTATATACAGATGGTGTCCTGGATATAGAATCTAAAATCATATATGAAAGTGTAAATCCAACTGCACCTTTTATAGGTCCTATTAGGGCATAATCAAAGAACTTTTGAAAATGTTCTGAAGCATCAAGGGAAAGACCAGACATGACCTTATCTAAGACTATGATTGGAGATAAAGCTATGTATACCCAAATATAAAGAATTCTTATTACAAGATAATAAGCTAACATTAAATATGCAAAAAACTGGAGAATAAATATGAATATTTTCACTAGGAAAACTGCAACTAAAGTGATTGGATCAGATGATTTATCAATAGTAGAAGGATTAATCTTATCAACATCTAAAACTTTCCCAAATCTAATTGCAATATTTAAAGGTATTGATCTTTGATCTACTTTTTGCAGGAAAGACTGGAATTCTTGACGATAGCCATCATCTTTACAAAGCTGAGTGTTCTTTAATTGACTTAAATTACACATATCTGCAACATTATCTACAGACGATACTTCGGATCGGGTTGTGTTTTGATATTGAGTAGCCCAGGAATATGTAATATTAATAGCAACATTAGAAACATCTAAAACTAGGGTAGCTCCGTACCAGGAGAAATTGATTAAAACAAAAGCTATGGCAATTTCTTGCAGTCCTTTCTTTAAGGAATACTGAGAATCAGAGGATCCAGCAAAAACATTGTAAATTGCTATAAACACAAAATAAATAACAAGTATGTAATAACATAAATTTCTAACCTGAGACCAAACATTCCCAAGCACATCTCTCATAACAGGGCTTGTAAAAATCTGATTATCTAATAAAGCACCTATCACAATAAAAAGTGGATAAGAAAGAGTCTTAAGAAACTGAGCAAAAGGCAAAAGTTCCATAATTTTTTTTTGTGTTAACTCTATCGCTTTTGTGTAATTTCCAGATCTTAATTGCTGAGAAATCTGCTCAAATCCTTGTGGCAAAATAGATGCAGCTGGAGCGGGTGGTGTTGTTGGAGCGGGTGGTGTTGTTGGAGCGGGTGGTGTTGTCGTTGTATGGTTGGTAGCATAAGAAGTTTGAATAAGACTAAACTGTGAGTCAAAAATTTGCTGTGCGTGATTAAAATCTTCAGCTTGTTGACTTTGAATAACAGCTGGTAAAAAATTGCTTAAAATTAAGGCTAAAAAAATTACCAAAGTGGATTTTACGAAATTTTTAAAGAAATTTTTAAGCATATTTATTTAATTATGATACCATTATAACATAAATCAGCCCAGAAATCGAGCCTATAGCTGGCGGGATTGCCCGTCTATTGTTTTTATAAAAATTTGAAAGCTTCGCTCCAATACTTCTACTTGGATTTTGACCGGTTGCATCTGGCTGGGTCGGCATTTGAGCAAATGGCATTCTGCGGACTCCTGGCAGCATACTTGATGCCAACTGTAATCCACTTGGAGATCCTGAACTTTGCGACTGAGTTTGTGATTGAGTTTGCGATTGGCTTTGAGTTTGTGATTGACTTGGACTAGCGGTTTGGGTTGAGCTAAGGCTTGAGGGCGTTAAGCGTTGAGAAACCGGAATGTCAGTGTTTTGAGCCTGGTTTCTTTCTTGATTTAAAGCTTCGGCTTGAATTGAGCTTTGCTCAAGATCTTGACTTAGATCTTGATTAGGCGAATCGGGATTTAAAGCTAATTGATTGACTTTTTGACTTAAATCTTGAGCTTGATTAAACACAAATTGATTGGAAACATTTTGTTCAATTAAGTTGATTTGCTTTAAAAAATACTCCTGTTGATTTACCTCTACTTGGTAGAGATTTTGATTGATATAAAGTTGATTTCTTTGATTACTTCTTGATACACCCTGGATTTGCTGGTCTAGAATTTGATTTACAATTTCCATGGCTAAATCTAAGTCGGCTTCAATAATTTGGTTTTGGCTTAAAAATTCATTTAGATTTTGAATTTCTTCTTGGTATGAACTTTGATTGGAAGTTAAAAAGCTAAAATCTTTAGTAATTTGGGAAATAGGATTTTTGATTTCCAAAGTAAAACTCGCCTTTGAAGGATCTTTAATTTTATAATCCAGATTTGAATTTTGCAAAAAACTTCTAAGTGAAAATGGTAAAAAATAAACTTTATTTTGAGCCAAAGCTTTAAAAGCTGTGCTTACAAAATTATCCGTCATTACTTTTTGAAACCTAAAAGGAAAAGCTTTAACAAAACTCACAATAAACCTTTTGTCTTGATAAGCAAGTGGTAAACCGGAATTTTGCTCTTGGCTCGAACCAGTGTCCCTAGCTTGAGTTTGTTCTTGCGGTTGACTTTGTTCTTGATTATCNNCNTGAAGAANATTAGAACTTTGNTCATCCAAGCCACTGGGTGCTTGNATGGGATCCATGGAGGCTGAGGTTGGAGCAAAGGCNTGTTTGATTTGAACTGGAAGCGCATTAATAAAAGCTTGGCAATAANTTTTATACTCTTTATAACTTGGATTCAAACTAGATGGAACCTGAAAGAGAGCCATTTTAATGACCCTTTTTTGTTCACTATTATTCAAGCTTGCAAAGCTTTGAATAAAATTTTCGGTGATTTGAATAAAAGTTTGTTTTTGCATAATTTTATCTTGTTACATTTGCATCAACGAGTGCTCTTACAGTTATATCTATTTCTCCTGGTCGTATATCGTAGAGTGGATTTGGTATGTTAGAATCACTGATTTCCTGAAGAGAGTAACTGGTTCCGTTATACAGAAGATAATAGCGTGTATCAGCTATTTTTAATTGATAATAACTTCTTGGACCATTCCAACCTACATCCGTTAGTCTTGTTAGCTGTAAGGCTTTATCAATTGCAAATTGAAAATTTTCCATTTTTTGAGTGAAGTTTTCTAAAAATTCTTTAGTTTCAGGTGCACTCATGGTAGGAAGTGGATATTGAAATTCCCCCTTATTAAGATTTGTTAGACTAAAACCAGATTCATTTTTGGTAAAGGTTAATTTGACTCCTCGTCTTTCATAAATAAATTTATTCCCGTCTATTTTTTTTCTTTGATACTCTTGACCAGCGATAGTAAGACTTAAGTTATTTTCGATTGGATTTTCTGTTAAACCAATAGATGAAAAATATGATTGTCTTTCCTGTATTTGCTGTGGAGTAAATAAGGCTATTTCTTCTACGTATTTTTCAAAGTATATTTCTTGCATATATTGTAGAGGAGAACTAATTTGAATCTCTTGGGTAACAGCACCTTCGGTTTGAGGGGTGATTTGTACTATATTTGTGTTATCTGGATTATAATGTATTTCGTATGTTTGACTTCCTTTTGAAAAGGTGTATGGATAAGAATCTAGATTAACAGTAATTAGATCTTGTTCACCTGCTGTAGAGGCTAATGATTTTTCTTTTTGAACTTTGGTTATACAATGATCAATACGTAGTATTTCAGCAGGATCTTCAGTTGTAAATTCTTCAATTCGTAATTTCACCTTATTGTTCTTCAGATCAAAAGTTAAAGTCGAGTATATTGATGTATAAACAGCCACTTGCGTTTCATCATCAAAGCTTTCAAAGTCAAACATTTGGTCCGAAAGTACAAATCGATTTTGAATGCCACCACTAATATCTATCGATTCTAAAAGAGCATTAAACCTACCCTCAGTAGTTGCCTCACCTGATTCACCAACCACAGATATGACACTATTTTCCTCTCTAAGAAATTGCGTCATTTCAGAGTAAGAATCTTCCGCATCGGTTTCTTGAGTTTCTCGAAGTTGATTTATTCTTGTAATTAAACTGTTACTATCTGTAAATTGTTCTGGGTTTGAATTTGTTGCTGTTAAAACATATTCATTGTTTTGATAGCTAATTTGATAGTTTTTTACACCTAATTGAAAGTCTAGAGTGTGCTCTAATAATCCATCTTCTAATGGTTTACTGTGTCTATAGTTCAATTGTCGTGGGAGTTGAGCTTCTAATGAGTTGAGTCGAGTTTGGTTTTGAATTAAGTTTCCAATTGTATTTCTATCAATTCGGGCAATCTGGTCTGCGCTAGCATCTATTAAAGTATCATCATTATAATCAAAAGATAACTCTTCAATTTGACTTTCTGCATTAATTTTTATTCTAAGTGTATTTGAAGGTTCTTCATTTGATATATAATCAATAGTTGTACTTCTTGGATTAATTCCAACTATTACATTACGAACATATTTTTTTCCATTTATGTTAATTCGCATTGGAGGTGTACCTGAACTTAAAGTTGATAAACCTAATGTACTTAATGTTGTTGTTGCTTGGCTAACTTCTTGGCCTGAAAAATCTACAAGATCACTAATAGCTTTCATTAAATCAGCCCTATTTTGATACACGGTTGAACTCTGAACTGCATCCGGAAGACCAAATTGATATCTAAAGCCACCATTATCTTTAGGAGTTGCAAGTATATTATAATTTTTCGTTTTTACACGAAAGTTTGAGCTGGAATCATCCTGTTCAAGTGTTGTAAGGCGTAAATATTGACGACCTTCTCTTTTTACAACTCTTGTTATATATCCACCAGTACGAGAATATGCATGGGATGATCTTGAGCTGTAGAAACTAGCAACCTCCTGCATTATTGAATTTTCTTCTACTCGTGCTGCTCTTTCATTTTCATACTGTAATAATGTATCTACTAAACCAAGTTGATCTCCTAGAGTTATTACATTAGTTAAGGTGAATCTTTCACGAGTCTCAAGCCTGTCTGTTCTTGGGGAATGAACAAGGATACTTACTGTATTATTTTCAAATGTAACATATAGATTATCACTTGCTTTATAAGTTAGTTTATCTGGTGATAAACTTGGTTGTATACATAAGTGTACCTTTAAACCATCAATATCAAAATAATTCAAATGATCTTCAAGGAAAGAATTTGCCACTAGGAAACCTGAATCTGTTAAAAGAGCTCTTGCATTATCTCTTAATGGGTTTTCAACACTTTCATGAAATTGAATATCTCTTAAAATTCTGTTTAGATCTCCTCCACTAGCTCTAAGTGATTCTTGAGTTTTAGCTAAATCTGTATTCAATTGTGTGACTATAAATTCATCTCCAGATTTTTCTAAAGCATAAAAATTGCTTCTATATTTTATAACTGGATAGCTTAGAATTTTATTGGGTGGGGTGTCATGGTATGTAAATCCGGTGCTTAAATTAGCTGTTAAGGCAGACTTAAAAGTTTCAAGTGTCGTAGATAAGCTATTAGATAAAGTAGTTTTTCTAGCCTCCACATTCATACCTTCAAATGGATACACTCGTGTATTACCAAATGACAGCATAAGATCAAATTGATTTGTATATCCTTGTTGAGGATAAATTTTTATTTGAGCCGTAATACCACCATCTTGCCTTTGGTAGACTAACTGATTATCATTTTCAACTTTTGTAAAAGTAAAACTTTTTCCGTTTAGTGTGATGGAATGCGGAATTTGTTGATCGACAGTAGTTATAACTCCTAGCTCTAGAAGCCTAGACCTTAAATTAGCTCTATCACTTTCTGGTATATTTGAAATAGCTTTTTGAACTCGGATTAAACCTTTCAGCTCATCTAAAGAAGATATTTGAGTTTGAATAAGATTTGTACCCTCTCCTTGTTGAAGAGTTATTACTTCTGGTGTGTTTGAATTAGTTTGAATTGTATAAATAATTCCTTCAAGGGTAAATTGATTTAAACTGTCTGTAACCTTTGCTAACCCATCCACAACAGGTGGGGTTAAGATGCGGTGTGTATAAATTGCTGGCTGTAGTATTTTTATCGCATTTATTGCATTTCTTTTATTCCCTGAGAATATTTGAGTTTTGTCAACTTTTATTTTAAAGTTTTCTCGGTTAAGTATTAGTTCACACCCAGGTTCATCTTGAAGAAAATATGACCCTTCACGGTATACAAAAGTTCTGCCTGCTGCGGTAAAGCTTGCTGGTAGACTTCTTAATATTTCTTCCCCTTCATTATCAAGTAAGGTGTTTAGAGCAACTAAAATGTCGTCTCTTTGATCATTCTCTATTCCAGTGTTTAAAGTTAAATTTAAATGGGTAGGTGCGTTTGGAGCTTTTTGCAAGTCTCCATTATCTGGATTTATTTTAAGAATATCCTGCTCTAACAAGGTTTGCCGAATACTTTTCAAAGTAGTATTTCCAGATTCTCGTTGTTGATTTAAAAAAGTAATTAAAGAATCAATATTTGTGACTCCAGGTGGGAAAGATAAGCCTTGATAATGAATGCTTAAGGTTGCTTGATCTCTTACTATATATGTTGTAGGTGAACCTTCTACATCACTCGGACTATTAAAATATGGTACAGGACTGTTTGGTTGAGGTGGTAACTCCAAAACTCTTTGCGTTGTTTGTCCGTTGGGATGAAGAACTGTTATGGTTATATTTAAATTTTGCCCATTCATAGCAGTTTGTATATCGGAGATATTTCCAAGAGGAAGATAGGAATTTTCTAAATTAAGATTTTGCGGCGATGAAAAGTTTTTTCCCCCATGGCTAATTGGAAATCCATAAATTATCCTACCGTTATTTCCCGCAATTGTTATACCTACTTCTGATAAGACTCGAGCGTGTTCAGATGAAAGAGGGTTACGTTGAAGATCTTTAATTGTATCTGAATTTGAGGCTATTTCTGCTGAGTAACCCCGTTTACGATTAACATCTACATAAACATCGTCTCTAAAAGTAATTTCATTAAAATTTGCAGTTCTAAGAGATCCCCCAGCTGGAGCAACTGGAAAGTAAGGGTAGGTAAAATCAAATTCTCCACGAGCGTTGATTCCTATTTGGGCTTTTAATCTTTGATTTAAGGCATCAATGTTTGATTCAGGGGTATCAGTTGTTAAAGCGGTTGTAGAAAAGGATTTATTTAAGTGATCTTGAGGTAAAACAAAAACATTAGCAAGTGTAACCGTAAGACCATAATGCTTTCGTAACAAATGGAATACTCTTACATCAAATCCTGATGGGTCTGAATTTAACTGACTTAAAGCCTCAACAAAAGTCTTTCCGGCTAGTTGATTATTAGCTGGTAACTGTGGAGATCCGGCTGGATCTTCTGATTTTATGATTGGCTTAAAAGGCTTTAGTGCCGCTGGAGTTTTTCTTTGCTGGATACTTTGGATAATTTTATTTGTATCTTCAGTAGTAGTTTGATAGAAAAATTCTAGGGAAGGTAAATAAGGAATGTAATTGGCTGTAGTATTTAAATCTAACAAAGGTGGGCGTTCTGAATTTAATACTATTCCACCAGAAACCCCTCTGAACCAATCTATATCTGCTTGGCTTAAACTTAAACCCTCTTGGTATTCTAAATCTTGTTTTGGAGCAAGATCAGATTGAATATATCTTAGATCTAAAGATTTAGCACCTATGGTAAATCTTTGAGTACCTGGGTTAAACTTAGCATTTAGAGACCTTAAAATAGCTGCTGCATAACCAGCGCCATGAGGAACCCATAAATTTTGAATTAACTCATCACCTGAATCTTCCAAACCTGAAACTCTAGAATATAATACATAACTACTCTCATCTGTTTTCAATAAAGCAAAAGGATTTTGAGCATTTAATTCCATTTGATGTAATTCACTGGTTTCATAGACTTGAACTGCTTTTTGTTTTCTTTCTAATCCTGCAGTTACCACATCGGCTACAGAAGTAAATCGTATTTGTCCTTGATGAAAATTTAGATTATTAGCATCAAGAAGCCGGGATTGCGTAAAGTATCCTGATGGATTTGGGATGTTAATGAATTCAGTACTACCAGAATTCTGTGGTACTAATCCATAGCCTGGCAGGGAAATCTGAGTTCTAGGTGGAAATTTAATTAAAAAATCTAAACCTTCTAAATCTACTTCTTCAGCATGATATAACTCTAATAGTTTTTGATAGATCATGAACTCAACAGGCGTTAGGTTAGATTCTTTTCTATCCAAGCAATCTAAAACCTCTTGCATTTTCCATTGAAAACCTTTGTGGTTTTCAGCATGTGTTAACAAAGCTGGAATCTGTCTAAAAACTTCTTCGTGATTTTGAACAAAAATTCCAATTTGGTTTCCTTTTTTAATGAATTCAAAATCTGAATTTACATCTAGTAAACCTATATCAATCGGTTGAGCGATATTTGGAGCTTTTTTAAACTTTAGTAATTTATTTTTATTTGCTTGAATAACCTGAATTTGACCTTGATGCATTTTGGCAGCTTGTTCTCGGATCAAAATTTGTAAAATTTGATATTGAGCTGGAGAAAGTTCACCGGATCTTCTTACCTGATTAAATCTATTTACAATTTGTTGAGCTGTCAAACTTTGTGGAATCTGATTGTTAAAATGTATTCCAGGTATAACTTGGGCTAATGAGGTTCCATCTATATAACGAAGAGTTGTTAAAGTGTCTCCAGTATTTGTGTTTGGTACCTCTGACAAAGAATTTGGGAAAACATTATCATCCATTCTTTGGAAAGGTGTTTGCGGCATAACCGGAATAGTTTGAAATGGAATAGTTATTGGTCTAAAGTTTTTGGAATTTATCACTATAGTATTTGCATTTTCATCAATACTCTCTACTTCTCCCCAGACCATTCTTCTTTGACGAAGATTTTCAACAACTCTAAATGTTTGAGGACTTGAATCTGGTGTTAAAGCCGGAGAATAAGTTAAAATACCATCTTGCTGACTTCTATCCCTTTGGGCTGAAATACCATAAGTTGCTAAGGTACTTTTTTGAGCATTAGTCAACCTAAATACTTTATCTCTATTGATTAAATTCGTTCTTTCTACTTCGTAAGATTCTAAACTTCTATAGGAGCTTGTATATGGAGCACTTGCACTTCTATCTGCCAGACGATATCTATTGCCTTGCCTTGTGGCATGTCTTGAATAAGCAAATTGTGGGATAGGTTCATCACCAGCAGAACCTGGTTGTATACGGCTATCACTCAACAATACGCTTGTTGTAAAAGCAGAACCAGCAGGCCCAGGTGAACCAGCAATCCCAGTAGGTAATTTACAATCATAAACCATCAAAAGCTGATCTCTACTTGGCATAATACTTGACAATAAAGAGTACTCTAAAATAAAGTCTGACCAAAAAGCACTTCTATCTTCTACCTCAGAAAAAGATGGGAGTACATATTTAATAAAATCATTTCTATCTTGTTGATTTAAGCTATTTAAAAAACTTGCCAGAGTTGGATACGAATTACTTGAATTTCTTGCTGTCTGACCTAACGAATTTAAAACGCTTTGCCTATGTAAAACCGCAAAACCCTTCGTGCTCAAATAACTTGCTTTCATAATTGTATTGGCAAAAGTTTTTTTAGCCAAAGGAATACTTACTCTTGATAAATCTGGATCATTAGTTATAGTTCTAATTATGTTGTTCTCTTTAAAATCATTAAAAACCTCATCTACAACAACATCTAGACTCATGGAAGGGTTTGCCATTTTTCTAGTCGCTACCATAGATGCAAAAGTACTAACTAATATAAAAGCAATTGGTTGAGCTACCGCCGCAATTTGATTTGCAAACTCTGTCATCTTTGTAAGAGCCCCTGGAAGTACTGGTATTGGTATACCCATCTTTTTAAATGTAGACTGAACCTGTTCTGAAGTAAATTGCTGTCCCTGTCCTGCCTGTCTAGCAATAGTAGCTAATTGGGAAAGATTAACACCAAAAGAAACTAGTGCATTTAAATGTAAAGCTCCATAGTAAATAGTTTCTCCAATATGCCCCTGTGAAACATGAGCTTGCCTGTAAGTTTCGGCATGACCTAAATTTGTCTGATCTTGATTATCAAGGTTATACATGTCAAACCCTGAAGACACTCCACCAGCTGCTCTTCTCCCTGACCGTGTACTTAAAAATTTATCAATGTACCTCACATTTCGCACTCTAA
Source organism: bacterium (assembly GCA_002718715.1). Taxonomy (GTDB): domain Bacteria; phylum Patescibacteriota; class Gracilibacteria; order UBA1369. The sequence goes on along the minus strand of PBFJ01000002.1, from coordinate 16,848 downwards.
CTCCCAATGGAGAATGCTGATACACAAAAGCCTTAAACGAAATAGGAGTAAAATCTCCCATTAAAATTCCCAACTTAAGAGCTTTCAATTCGTATTCCATCATCTCTCCACCACTACCAAAATTAAGTGTACCATCACGATTTAAACCAATCATTTTCATATAAACTTGCTTTCTTTGTTCCGGACTCATTCTTGACATAGCAATAATCACCCTTACATTCTCATCTAATATATTACCCCTACCAACAAAAGACACATTATCAGACCCATCTGTAATATGCCTGTAACGGTTTACAGCCATACGTCTTATGTTTTCAGGTTGAAAATTTGGTTTAATAGCTATATCTGCTACTCTTTGAACAAATTGATCAATAGGAGTCGGCTGTAAAAATTCACTAATATCTTCTAAACCCCTTATAGCTTCATTAGGACGCAGAGCTATGTTATCCTGGTTTTCAAATCCTTCTTCTGTTAGATCTATAGTCTCTATTTGAGAAAGATAGAAATCAGATATCAACCTTGCATACAAAACCCTATAAGAAGTTCTACCATCAGCTAATTCTTGACGTTCCATTACCTTCAATAAAAACTGTTCAGCAAAATGTTTAGCAATATTAGTGGCCATTTTTTCTAACTTTCTCATTACACTTTCGTTTTTCTGTGCTGGAGTTGCACCTGCAAATATAATTGATTGATGAGAAGCTAAGACTGATTGACATCTAAGTGTCAAAGATCTTGCGAAACTGTGAATTACATCATTATATTCACTAAGTTGACTAGAATCTAAACCTACCTGAGGCTTAATAACATCATATATCTTCTCTTCAATTTTAGCTATCACCGAGGCCTGAGGACCTTCGTCTAAAACTATATTTTGCCTTACNCCTTCANTACCCTGCGAAGGGAAACCTTGACNNTCTCTTNNACCACCCATAATATAAAAAAATTAAATTTTAAGTAAAAAAANNATACGATCCAATAAACTTGGATTTGTATCTTTAAGANTTGGAACTCGTAGNTTCAAAAGTGAAACTATTTTTTGNTCCGGTAAATTAAAAAGTTGAATTGTGCTNTCATGGTATCTTTTTTGATTTGGAATCAAATGTAAAACTTGATATTCCTTTGAAAGATGATCCACAAAAAAACCTCTTAAATCCTTGTAAAAAACTTGCTTTTGATTGATTTGCAAAGAATCTTCAGTGATTCTAAAATCAAAAATATTAGGTTCTTTTAAGGTCTGCAGAATATAAACACCTGCTAAAACTAAAACAAAACTTGCAACAAGCCAGGTTCCAGAAATTACCAAGTAATAAACTGTAGCTATTAAAATTAGATGAAAAACACTATACCAAATCCAACTTCTTTGAAACGGGAAAAAATTCAAAGCTTTAAACTCAAATAAAACTTTTGAACTAGTTAAATCTTGGCTGAATAAATCGTATATTTTCATAAACTACTTTAATTGCCATATATTGTAACACACTAGTCAAATTTTAACAATTAAAATACAAAAAAAACCCCTTTAAACAAAGGGGTTTTGGGTAATCGAATTATGATAATTACGATACAAAAGGTAACAATGCAACGTGTCGAGATTTTTTAATTTCTCTTGCGATCTTCTTTTGTTGTCTTAAAGTTATTTTAGAATACTGTCTTGGAACAATTTTAGCGTATCTAGTTGTGTATCTTCTAAGTAACTTTAAATTTTTGTAATCAATAGCATCTTCGTCTTTAACTTCTGATCTAAATTCATTTGAATTTTTTTCGTATTCGTCTTTATCTGCAAAGTTTTGGATTTCATAATCAAAATCTCTTTTTACGATTAAATATCTTAATAAATTAGCTTGAAGTCTTAAGTTGTTTGTAATTTCTTGGATCTTTGAAGTATCTTGAAGATTGATGTAGTAGATAAGATAGTAAGCTTCTTCTCTTCCTTTAATGTCGTAAGCTAAATCTCTTTTACCCCAGTCATCGATGTGGTAAACATCTGCTTTTGCTTCTTTTAATAATTCTTCAAATTCAGAAATAACTGTTTGTCTTTGATCAACTGTAATATCAGTTGGTAAAACTAACATAATTTCGTATTTACGAGTTAACGCCTCGATTCCAGAAGTATCTACAATCTGTAGATCTTGGATTTTTATTTTTTTTGCCATGCCTTCTATGGTTAATTTATAATATTCAGCTTAAGTCTTTAATCTTAAGCAGAAAGCGTGGTTAATATACATTGCTTTTTTGGATTAATCAAGAGGATTTATTTCTTTCTTAAAAACAATTTTTCGAGTTCATCATGCGAAATTCCAATTGTGGATGGACGTCCATGTGGACATGAATATTTCTCTTCTTTCAATTCATCCAGGGATTTTAGCAAACTTTGAACTTCTAATGGTTGCATACTTTGTCCAAATTTAATTGCACCCCTGCAGGCTGCATAGTTAATTGCAATATCTTCTAGCTCTATCAAATTTTTAGTGTCGGCATTTAAAAAATCATCAATTAATTCCAATATCAACTTTTCAGGATTTATTTTAACTAAATTCGCTGGAACTTGAGTAAGCAATACTTTGTTTTGCTTGATATCATAATCAAAACCTAGCTTTTCAAAAACTGGCTTTGCATCATTTAAAATTGCAATTTTTGGAATACTCATATCAATTTCCAAAGGAGTCAGAAGTTTTTGAGTATGCTTTTGAACAGACTTTAACTTATTGCGAATTTCAAAATATTTAACTTTTTCGTGAGCTGCATGTTGATCGATTATCGTAAGTCCATCTTTAGACTCAAAAAGTAAGTAGCTATTAGAAAGCTGACCCAAATATCTTAAAGAATTTTGAAAACTACTTAAATCCAAATCTTGATTTTGACTTGAATTCTCTAAAGCTCCTTGAGTATTAACTTGATCTAAATTTAATCCTGCAGACTGACTATTAGAAGATGGACTATAATCCCCCATCAAAGATTGTCTTTGATTTGTTGGCATATAGCTAGACATCCCTTGGAACCTTGGACCAATAGAGCCTTGTGGCCTTGGGTTATATGAACCGCCTTGCAAACTTGGTCTTTGGACACTTGAGCCTTCCGACTTTCCAGCCGGAGAGTGACTTAGAAAAGAATCCAAACTTGGCTTTTGAATCTCCACATTTTTTACCAAACTTACTTTTTGAAGAGCTTGGCGAATAGATTTTAAAATAGTTGCAAACAAGATCGACTGATATTTAAACCTAGCTTCTAATTTTCTTGGATGGATATTCATATCAACATCTTGAGCTTTTATCTCTACATTTAGAATAAACTGAGGCTTTTGCGTTGGAAAAATTAAAGATCCATACCCATTTTTTACAGCTATTGAAAAAACATCAGGTTTTAAAGGTCGATTATTTACAATTAATAACTGCTCAGGTTTTTTAGAAACACAAAATTCTGGCTTACTTACAATTCCAGATAGCTTTAAATTAGAACCTTCATAAAAAACAGGAATTGATTTATCGGTAAACTTACCTCCCAACACTTTGGCTACTCTATCTTGAAACTCTTCAGATCTAAACGAAAAAATTTGCTTTGAATTATGATTTAAAACAAACGAAACCTTCGGATAGGCAATAAAATATCCCAGCAATAACTTTAAAATCTGATTATACTCTGTATTTGGAGTCTTTAAATACTCTCTTCTTGCTGGCACATTATAAAATAAATCTTTAATCTCTACTTGCGTTCCTTGATTTAAAGAACAAATTGAAATTTCACCATTTTGATCAATTTGGTGAGCATGCTGTCCATCTTTAGGTTTTGATTTAAAGGTAAATTTACTAACCGAACTAATCGATGCTAAAGCCTCACCACGAAACCCCATAGTAAGTGTATTTTCAAGCTCCTCAACCGAAGAAATCTTAGAAGTAGCATGCTTTTCAAGCAGCAAAGGAAAGTCCTCTTTGTCAACTCCAATTCCGTTATCTGTAATTCGAATTAAATCAATCCCTCCATTTTGAAGATCGATAGTAATCTGACTACTCTTTGCATCTAAAGAGTTCTCTAATAGCTCTTTAACAACGGAAGAAGGTCTTTCTACGACTTCACCAGCGGCTATTTGATTAATTAAGTTTTTATCAAGTTTTTTAATAGTTTGAGTCATTGGATTTTTGTTTTCTAATGACTCAATATTAAGCAAATTTTATAAGAATGTAAAAACTTATTCTATAGATCCCTATGTAATAAATTTCTTACCCAACAAAGAACTGGATTATCTATCCCTTCAAACTCATCAAGCATTGCTTGAAGTTCATCTCGTCTTTCTAAGGTGGAACCATCGAGTTGTAATACTGCTTCAATTAAAGATTTAAAAGACTTAGACATACCTTCTGGAACTGGATACTCTGCAATAAGAGATTCTGAATCATGACCTTGAACCCCGTTAGACAAACCACTACAGGCTCTTCCTGGAGCTGGAGCTGGAGCTGGAGCTAAACTATTGTCAAGCTCAACATATTCATAACCACCGGTAACTAAAACTGGCTGATCATAGTCTTTCTGCTCAATTAAATCCTTAAATGAAAATGAAAACCATAAGCCAAATAAAAGAAAACTACCCATAGGAACATTGAAAACTTTATTTACTAGACTTGGTCCATAATTTGGTTTTACGTTTGGTAAACTTGGGATAGCGGTATTAGCCGATGGACAACCAGAAGACATCTCCCCAGAACTTTCTGATTCATCATCCATAGGAACTTGAGTTTCCTCTGAATTAGAATCATTTGGATTAAAATCTTCAGGATTAATGCTTCCCTCTACTCCTTCGATAACTCCATACGGTTCATTTGATTTTTCTTGTTTTGTTTCAGATATTCTAGCTGCCCTTAGCAAAGCAGTATTTAAAGAGAAGGCGGGCTTTGATCTTTTAAATTTAGCAAGATCCTCAGACTCCTGTACTATATACCTTTCCCGCAAAAGAAAGGAATCAATTATCTGCTGACTAGCTGTTTCATGGAATACAAATTCTGAAATTACTTGGTAACCTGGGTCTAGTTCAAAGTATTCTTGATTTAAACCCTTAGCTTTAATATATATATGACCTACATCTTTATCAGAATATTTTGTATTTTTAAGCTGAAAAACTATATCCTCTGGATTATAATGAGCACTTAAGAAAAAATATCCCATTTTTGCAACTGTCTGGCAATTACCAGCTCCAGAAATACAAGCTAAAATTAAGTTAGGGTTTTCAAGTTCATAATTAAAAGGTCCATTTTCTAAAGATCCCTCCTTTATATATCTATCAATAACCCCTATTGCCTTCTTGAAGCTTTCAACCGGATGCTGAATATGATCAACTCCATCCTCAAGAAACTTTTCATAGCTTAACCTTGTAGCTTCATACTCCGTTACCAATAGTATAATCTTAGCAAAATCATGCTTAAACCCAGACTCTTCAATATTAACGCCTAAAAGAACTTCTTTCAACTTTTTAGGATTTGATAAATCATAAAAACCTTTACTCCTAAGGAAACTAATTGCCTCATTAGATATTGAATCTATGCCTTTTAGAGTATTGATCTTTAGGCTGTAAGATTGCTCTTCCACAGGACTTCTCAAAGCCATAGCATGCCTTACTACAGCGGGAAATTCTGATTCTTTAATTTCATCGTTAATATAACTTAAAAATAATTTAAAGTCCTGAAAAGAAAGTTTTTCTGCAATGATAGCTATTTGATTTGGATCTAATTTTGGAGCAAATTCATCTAAATATGACTCAATTGATTTAAAATACGCTTGGAATTTTTCTGGCTTTAATTCTAAATTATCAATAAGTTCGCTTAGAAAATCTACATTTTCAAACTTTGGAGGCATTTTAGGTTTTAAACCCTCCACAAACTCCCAAGTCCATTGTCCTGTTTGCCCTATAACTGCAGAGACACCTTCTGTCCAAACTTGCTCTTTGAGATTTAATATATCAGATTCATACTGTGAATTTTTAAAAATTTCATCTAAATTAATACCAATCTGCTCATTAATAGACTTTAATTCTTTAAATAAACCATTTAATTCTCCTTTTAAGGCATATAAAAAAGGACTAAATTCACTATAGTCATAAATATCTTCATTAAGCTTTTCTAAATATCGATAAATTGCAGCCAACAATCTATGATTTACATATAAATAATTACCTATATTTTGCATTAAAAGGTTTTTAACATCAGAAATCTGTTCCTGTAAAAGACCCTCCTGAATGGCTTTATCTAACTCATCAATATATGCAGACTCTATTAAAGATTGAATATCATTAAAAAATATATATAGATCATTAGCTACTAATTTCCCACCTTCAATCCTTAAACAATCCTCTTCAACACTATTATAAAAATTCATAATATGTCTTAAAACCTTAACCGAAGATTCATTCACTCCAGTGAGTTCTTCTAAGCTCTGTGAGAAGGTCCCTGTTACTGTTGAATAATTTTCTATTGGCATGCTTTAAAAATTAAATTATTCATTTTATTTTACATTATTTTTTATATTTGTCAAGTCTGCTTAGAATTGCATAAATAAAAGAATAGCCTTATATTATTTCTAAGTATTAAAATAGATTTCCATGAAAGAGAATACTCCTATGATTAAACAATATTTATCTATTAAAGATAAGTATCCAGACTGTATTTTGTTTTTTAGATTGGGTGACTTTTATGAAATGTTTTTTGCCGATGCAAAAATCGCATCTAGTGTTTTAGACTTAACTTTAACAGCTAGAGCTAAAAATTCTGAAAATCCAATCCCAATGTGTGGGATTCCCCATCACTCCAGTGAAAACTATATTTTAAAACTCAATGAGAGTGGTCATAAAGTAGCAATTTGTGAGCAAGTTGAACAAAGTGTAGACTCAAAAATTGTAGAAAGAAAAGTTGTAAAAGTTTTAACGCCTGCAACTAATCTTGAATGTGAAAACATCAACGAGTCTCTTAATTTAGTTTGTATTAATCAAGAGAACAATAAATTCAATTTTGCATATACTTGCCTTTTTTCCGACACTATATCTACAAAAGAAAACCTAAACCTAAGCCAACTACTTGAATTAATAGTAAAATATAAACCAAAAGAAATTCTAGCCAGTGAAGAGACTTTATCAATTCCACTTATCTATAAACAATCTGAAAACTTAAATATCAAAAGCACAACTTTAGACTTTAAACTTATTAGAAGCTCAGAAAAATTAGATTACCTGAAAGACTTTTTTACAATTCAAAAACTCGAAAACATTTGTAACTTAAGCTTAAATAGCTATGAAAACATATTTGAAATATTAAACTATCTTGAAAATCTAGAGGGAGGTCTTTCTAAAAAAATTAAAAACTTTTCAAGAATCCAAAAAGATGATGTTTTTGAACTTAATATGCATGCTATAAAAAATCTAGAGATCTTCTATACCCAAATGGATTTTTCAAAAAATAACAGCTTGTATACAGTAATCAATAGAACTCAAACAGCGATGGGAAGAAGGCTACTTAGAACTAGACTCTTACACCCCTATAAAACTAAAAAAATTCTTGAACAAGAATACCAATACGTGGAAAACTTTCTAAACTCAAATATTAAAGAACTTCAAAGCTCCCTAAGAAAAGTTATTGATTTAGATAAAATTGAATCCTTAATTCGAACTAAAAATGCAAACCCACAAAGTCTATGCAGCTTGTATGATTGCCTAGAAAGCTTGATAGAAATTATAAATCTTTCAGACCATGAATTAATTCAAAATCTTAAGACAAACGAAACAAAAATTATTGAACTTCGAAATCTTCTAAATAATTTAAACTTAGAAACTCCCCCAAAAATCATCTCCCAAGGATACATCTTTAAAGAATCTGCAAGTTTAGAACTTACTGAACTTCGAAACCTGCTTGAAAATTCAAAAGTATTTCTAGATGAAATTTTAGAGGAAGAAAAATCTAAAACAAATATTCCAAATTTAAAAATCAAATTTAATAAAGTTTTTGGATACTTTTTAGAGGTCTCAAAAGGAAAAACCGATATGGTCCCCGACTACTACATTCGAAAGCAAACTTTAACTAACGCAGAAAGATATATAACTCCCAAATTAAAAGAGTTAGAGGTTAAAATACTGGAAGCTGAAAGCAAGCTATACAACTTAGAACAAGCAATGTATTTCAAACTAATCGAAAACCTACAAGATTTTCTACCTTTAATCGCAGATTTGTCCCACAAAATTGCCAGATTAGATTTAAGCTTAAGCTTTGCAAAATTAACGCTTGAATTTAATTTAAGCAAACCCGAAATTCAAAATTCAAACAGCCTAGAAATATTAGATGGTAGACACATAGTAATTGAAAATCAAATCAAAGATAAATTTATAAAAAACAACCTAGAGCTTAACCACAATACTAAATCGATCCTTATTACTGGACCAAATATGGGTGGTAAATCAACTTTCTTAAGACAAAATGCAATCATAGTTTTAATGGCTCAAATTGGTTGCTTTGCACCGTGTAGTCAATTGAAATTTTCTCTATGCGACCAAATCTTTGTAAGAGTGGGCTCTAACGATAATTTATCGGCCGGAGAATCGACTTTTATGGTAGAAATGAATGAAACAGCAGCAATTTTAAAACAAGCCACCAAAGACAGCCTTATCATCTTAGATGAGATTGGAAGAGGAACCGCAACTTTAGATGGATTAAGTTTGGCCACCGCCATCTTTAAACATATTCATTATAAAATAAAATCAAAACTTTTATTTGCAACTCATTACCACGAACTTATCGAAACTATAGAAAACATTAAATTCGCAAAAAACACACATGTTGGAATCCATATGGACCAAAATCAAAATCCAGTATTTCTATATAAAATCAAAGACGGAGGAATGCCAAAGAGCTTTGGTATTGAAGTTGCAAAACTAGCAGGACTACCTATCGAAGTAATTCAAGAAAGTCAAAAATTACTAAACCAAAATAAAAAGAAACAGTTCAACAACCAAAGCAGTCTATTTGAAACTACTCAAGAAATAATACAACCTAAAGAAATAGAAAGACCTAAAGGTGAAATTAAAATAATTAATAAATTAAATGAGCTTGATATAAACAAACTAAGTCCGATCCAAGCTCTTTTAGAACTTGAAGATCTTAAGTCAAAACTAACTGACTAAAACTTTGCATATCTAAAGTTTGGAGCTCTATGCTTACGATTAACTTTTTGTTTAAAAGATGCGTAAGCGTCTAAAACGATATATAAAAACATACTAATTGGGGTTAAAATTTTAAATTTTTTATTAATAATTTCGAATCAAAGTCAAAACCACACCTTGAATTTCTAAAGACTCTGCGGGAACAATATCCTGATACTCAGAATTTTCTGCTTTCAAATAAAGACGATCATCATTTTTACAAAGTCTTTTAACGGTATTTGCATTGTCTACCAATGCTATAACGATATCTCCAACCTTAGGCTCTCTTGATGAGTCAGCTACTAATAAATCACCTTCAAAAATTCCTGCATCTATCATACTTTGCCCAGTAACTTTTAACAGAAAACAAGTATGTGGATTTTTTATTTTACTGGTATCTACACTAACGTAATCATCAATATAACTTTCCGCATTAACAGGTCCACCAGCTGGAACAAATCCCATCAGAGGAAGGTTTGCAAAATTAGCTTGAAGTTTACTAGAAACCGAATCTAGCAATCCAATCCCCCTTGGCGTGTCGCTTTTAGAGATATAACCTTTTTTCTCTAAAGCATTTAAATGCTTTATAACACTATTATCCGAAGAGACTCCCATAAAAATTTTAATCTCTTTAATAGTTGGAGACTTCCCATTGTTAAGTTGAAAATCTTCAATGAAATCTAGTACCTGTTGTTGTTTTAAAGTTAAGTTCATATGATAGGTGTTTATACACATACCATAATAGGTGAGTAGACTCTTACCGTCAAGAGATTTTAATTGCCTTAATTATCTAAATGTTTTAGAATTTAATAAATTAACCCCATAAGATGGCTGGACACTCCAAATGGCACTCTATAAGACATAAAAAAGGCGCAAACGACAAAAAAAGAGGTAAGATTTTTACCAAACATGCAAGACTTATTATGCTAGCTGCTCGAAACGGAGGAGACCCATCTTTAAACTCTAGCCTTAGACAAGCTATTGAGAATGCAAAGGCTGAAAATGTACCCAACGATAATATTAAAAGAGCAATCGCCAAAGGAAGTAGCGAAGGAAAAGACGCAACTCAACTTCATGAGGTTTTATATGAAGGATATGGTCCAGATAAGTCTGCGATTTTAATAGAAGCTCTAACCGATAACAAAAATCGAACTTTTACAAACATCAGAAACATTATGAATAAAAACGCTGGAAACCTGGGTGCAAGTGGAAGTGTTGCTTATATGTTTGAAAAAGTAGGTTTTTTCCATGTTAAAGTCACTAGTAACAATAAAGAAGAAGTAATGCTTGAAATCATGGAATTAGATCCTCTTAACATCATAGACCATAAAGACTTATTAGAGGTAACATGTAAAATGGAAGATTTTGCAAATTTCAAAAAAAAGCTGGATGATTTGAACTTAATTCTGGAAACTTCAAAATTAAATTATATATCAAATATGCCTCTGGATATTGAAACACAAGCTATGGAGAAAGTTATAAGTCTAATTGAAAAATTAGAAGAAGACGATGATGTGCTTGAAGTTTATACAAATCTAAACTAATTTATAGGTTGTATTAATTCTAAATATTCTTTTTCTGATCCATTCAAAAGAATATTGTATTTGTAATCTGGGTAAAACTCCAAGATTGAGTTTTTTAAAATTGAGTGAACATAAGGAGTTTCACATTCGGATATCAAATTTAAACTCCCTTTTAAATTTAAAGTCACAACCTTTAAAACCGAGTCTTCTTGGATATCAAAGGTTAGTTCTGACTTATAAAAAGGAGAATAAAGACCTGAAACTTTGGGTGTAGTTATTGAAAATATTTTTTTCAAAGAGGTATCAAGACTATCAGGCTGGTAAGATAAAAATTGTTCTTTTTGAAGATGTACAGTTTCACAAGATATAATCTCTTGATGTTTTTGACTATCTACCGAAGTTGGTAGACTTGGATTAACTAAAAAAAAGTTCACATAAGTAGTTCCTTGCGTTAAAATTGCAACAAATAATATTGCGGCTAAAACAAACAAACTACGAATTGTGAACTTTTCTGGATTCATTATATTTAATTAAGCTAAACCACCATTTAAAGCGTTAAGAGCAACATTTAAAAGGCTAGTAAATAAAGTAATTGAAGTTATAATCACAGCTACTGTAGATAAAGCTCGTGCTTCTTGATTATCTCTTGAAAGTATTGCAAATATTAATGCTAACAAGTTAAGCAATAAGAAAAGTCCATTAAATACTAAAGAAACTGTTGGACTAGGTTGTGTTACAATACCAAACTGTTGAACAGCATATTGACTAACTCCCATTATTAGCTCTGTACCACCAAAGTTAAGAGCCATTGCAAGGTATAAATATCTTAAATTCATAAATTAAGGTTAATGTAATATAAATCTAACACTTTTCTTTACATAAAGCTTATTTTTGGCAAGCTTTTTTCTTAAAGTAAAAGTATATATCTTTTAGGGCAACTAAACTCCAAATTGCATTTAAAATAACAAAAGAAATAGTTCCGCTTATATAAGCATAAACTGTCAACATTAAAGCCCCAACTAAGTTGATAATATCATAAGATAAATCGTCGTGGGTAAAATATTGTACTTGAAGTCCAAAATATCCAATTAAAATCATGGATGCACCAAAAAGTCCAAGAATTTCTAGATTTTGCATTTTTTTATATTTAAGAATTTAAGTTTTCAAGCACAATGTTCCAGTCAATAACATTGAAAAAGTTTTGAATGTATTCAGGTCTTCTGTTTTGATAATGCAAATAATATGCATGTTCCCAAACGTCAATTCCCATAATTGGCTTTAATCCATCAGAAAGTGGAGAGTCTTGATTGGCTTGGGTTTGAATTACTAATTTATTGTTAGAATCAACACATAAAAATGCCCACCCAGATCCAAATACAGAAGCTGCAGCACTTGCAAAATCTTGTGTGAAATTTTCATATGAACCAAAGTCTGCTTCAATTCTTTCCATTAATTGACTCGGTACTTCAACTTTAGTTGGAGTTAAATGATTAAAAAACAAAGTGTGGTTATGATGTCCACCTCCGCTATTTCTAACGGCTGTTCTTACCTCTTGGGGAAGATCATTTAGATTAGTAAGTAATTCTTCCAATGGTTTTTCTAGTAAATTTGGGTGATCCTCTAAAGCTGCATTAAGTTTATTTACATAACCTTGATGGTGCTTAGTTGAATGGATTTCCATAGTTTGAGCATCAATAAAAGGCTCAAGAGCATTAAAATCAAATTTAAGTTCTTTTCTTACAAACATTGATTAGGGTTAAATCAATATTATTTTAAAGTTTCCCGAGGATTAAATCAATTTGTTTTGATATCCCCTCTTTATCTATTTGATTTAAAGCATATAAATCTTTTTGTTTTCCAGAAAGCTGATATTTCTCGACACCAAGAGATTTGAAATTCTCTATGACTATTGAATTTTCTAATAAATAAGGAGCTAAAAATGTGGCTAATCCAGCACCTGAATTGTGGTCTTGTATAATCAGTAAATTCTTAGTTTTCTTTAAAGAATCTAAAACTTCTTTTGATTTAGCAGAATCTAAAGTTGGCGTAATCAAAAGTTCAACTTGATCTGAGTAATTCAAACATGCTTGCTGGGCTTCAAAACTAGTAGAACCTAAGGTCAAAACTGTAAGTTTATCACCTTTTTGAACGCAAGTGGGTGTAAGAGGATCAAATAAATAGCTACCTGAAAAAATTGGATTTTGATTTTTGTCAGTTAAAACTGGATATTTATGACGACCTAGCCGAACATAAAAATTTCCTTTTGTTTTAGCAATGTAGCGAATTACATGATCGGTTTGATTTGGATCAGCTGGCTCAATTACAGTTGTATTAAAAAGCGATTCCATACTGGCAAAATCATCTAAAGCTTGATGAGTCGGTCCATCTTCCCCTAGCGAAAGCCCACAATGGGTTGAAACCATTTTTACATTTGTTTCATTTATATCGTTTAGCCTAGCTTGCCCTCTGGCTCTTGAGGTCATAAAAACTCCAAAAGTACTAGCAAAAGGAATAGCTCCAGCTAAACTCAAACCACCTGCTGCTGCAACCATAAATTGCTCGGCAATTCCAACTTCAAAATGTTGATTTGGCTTTGATTTTTGTAAAATATTAGTTTTTACAGATCCAGATAAATCTGCTGTTAAAGCTAGAATTTCTGGATTTAATTCTCCTAAATCTTTAAGGGCGTTTCCATAGGCTGTTCTACAATCAAGTAGGTCATCTTTGGTATAAACTCGATTTTCTCCAACATTAATTTTAGATGGGAAATCAACTTGCGAATTAATTTTTATATCTAATTGATTGATGTGATTTGCTAATTCTGATTTTTGGGAATCTGAAAGTTTTAGAAATTCAAAATCTTCTTGGGCTGCTTGAGGCGATGGAGATTTTCCATGCCAAGTAGCTTGATAATTCTCACCATCTAACTGCATGACTTTTGAACCTTTACCCATAATTGTCTGCATTAAAACTACGGTTGGTTTAGTGCTTTTATCTGCAGTTTGATAAATATTTAAAATTTCTTGATGATCATGGCCATTACAAGTCAAAACTTCAAATCCCATGGCTTTGAAGTTTGCTTCAAGATCAATTGGCATTGTTTTTTTTAAAGAATCTGAAAGTTGAACCTTGTTGTAATCAACTAAACAAACAAAATTATCTAAATTATATTTATTAGCAAAGTGTCCCATTTCATATACGATTCCCTCTTGGCACTCCCCATCTCCTAAAACTGCAAAGACTTTTTTATTGGTCTTAAAGTATTTTTCTGCTAAAGCCATACCAAGCGCGGCTGCGACTCCGGATCCAAGTGGGCCTGTAGAATAAAAACATCCATTCACAAAGCGATTAACATGTCCTTCAAATTTAGATCCAGACTGTCGGAAATTTTCTATAAAATCTTGTTTGTCTTCTAATTTAAGCTCAGCTAAAACAGCATAAACTGCAGGAGAAATATGTCCATTTGAAACAACAATTTTTTCATTACTGTGAATTAAACGACTCAAATATAGAACTGATAAAAAATCTAAACTAGAAAAAGATCCGCCCGGGTGTCCACTATTGGCATTAACCACTGCTTGAAGAGCAGAAAGTCGGCAGCTTTTCGCAAAAAGTTTAGCAATATTAAAATCTATATCCTGAAAATTCATTTATTTTTGACTATTTTTATAATCTTCTAAAAACTTAGCTAATCCAATATCAGTTAGAGGATGTTTAAGCATTTTATGAAAGACTTTTGGACTAATTGTTGCAATATCAGACCCTAGTAAAGCTGAATTCACAACGTGATCCACAGATCGAATACTTGCGGCTAAAACTTGTGTTTTAAACTCATAATTTTCATAAATTTGAATAATCTGCTCTAAAATCTCTAATCCAGAACACTGAGTATCATCTAATCTTCCTAAAAAAGGACTTACAAAATCAGCTCCAAGCTTAGCGCAAGCTAGGGCTTGCATTGGAGAAAAAACTAAAGTCATATTTACCTTCACATCTTTTGATTTTAAAATCTTTAAGGCTTTTAAACCTTCATCTGTACATGGTAGCTTTACAAAAATATTTTTGTGCCAAGAATGATACTCCAAACCCTCTTCTACCATCTTTTGATGATCTGTAGCTAAAACTTCACAGCTAATTGGACCATCGATTTCCTTGCATATCTCTAAAATTCTTTCTTTTAAATCAACACCTTCTTTGGCTATCAAGGATGGATTCGTTGTAACACCATCAACAAGTGAAAGCTGATTTAATTCTTTAATCACTTTAATATCGGCTGTATCTAAAAAAAATTTCATAAGTTTTTGTTAATATCAATATATTTTACCACAAAATAAAGCTTTTAAAAAAGATAAGTGACTTGCAAAACCTTCTCTTTGTTGCCTCTTTTACCAATAACTTTGGAGTCTATTTGATTTATTATTTCAAAATTAAGAGCTTTAAGCCTTTCTTGATAATTATCAAAGATCCTTTGGTAAGCTTGACTTTTAACTACTCCACTTTGATTTATATCTTCTTTCTGTCCTTCAAATTGCGGTTTAAAAAGCAGGAAAATTTGACTCTCAGGATTCAAATGAGGAACTATATTGGGTAGTATTTTTAAATTAGAAATAAAAGAAACATCTACTGTTACTACGTCTACTTTTTCTGGCAATTCAAAAGGGTTCCTTGCATTCACAGGAGATAAATCAATTACCCTGTCATCTTCTTTGACAGTTGGATGAAGCTGTGAATCCCCCACATCTAAAGCATAAACAGTTGAAACTCCTTTGTTTAATAAAACCTGGGTGAATCCACCTGTAGAAGCTCCAATGTCTAAGCCTATTCCTTGGAGATCTGCCACTTCAAAATTATCAAGAGCGTACAAAAGTTTTCTAGCGCTTCGGGATACAAAATCTTGATACTCTAAAATCTCAATTAAATCTTCTTCTTTAACTTCTTGTCCAGGTTTTTTAGCTTTATTACCATTTACTAAAACTAAATTTTCTCTAATTAAATTTAAGGCTTTAGACCTGTTTTCAACTAAATTATTTTCTACCAGATATTTATCGAGTCGCATGTTAAAAAGTTAAAAAAAATTAGTCAATTTATAGATACATGATATACTAAAAAACGTAAAAATATAAGAAAAATATGGATTTTTTAAAAGGACTAAACGAAAAACAACAAGAGGCTGTAAAACATGTAAAAGGACCAATGCTTGTGGTAGCCGGAGCCGGCTCTGGAAAAACTAAAGCTTTAACTCATAGAATTGCCAGTTTGATTATTGACCATAAAGTTGATCCAAGCTCTATTTTAGCGGTTACTTTTACCAATAAAGCTGCAAACGAAATGACTGAAAGAGTTGAGCGATTAATTGCGGATTTTAATATTCACAGTAAACCAATTATTGGAACTTTTCACTCGATTTGTGTGAGAATTTTAAGAAAACATTTACATGAAATGGATATGGAAAATGCTTTTTCGATTTATGACTCCACAGACCAACAAATTTTAATGAAAAGAGTTTTAAAAGAATTAAACTTAGATCCAAAAAAGTTTAATCCAAAAGCAATCTTGGCAGGAATTTCAGGTGCTAAAAATCAACTTATTGGACCTGAAGAATATGAAAAAATAAGCTTTGATTATTTCTCTGAAAAAGTTTCTCAATGTTATAAAATCTACCAAAGAGAGCTTAAAAAAGCTAACGCTTTAGATTTTGATGATATTATCATGACTACGGTCGAACTATTTAAGGCTCATCCAAATATTTTAAGTTACTACCAAAATAAATTTCAGTTTATATCTGTAGATGAGTATCAAGATACGAATCATGCTCAATATGTACTTACTCATCAACTAGCTCATGCTCATAAAAATCTAACGGTTATTGGTGACTCTGATCAAAGTATTTATTCTTGGAGAGGAGCCAATATGCGAAACCTTCTAGATTTTGAAAAAGACTTCGACAATGCCAAAGTAGTTTTATTGGAGCAAAACTATAGATCTACCAAAAAGATTCTAAAAGCTGCTCAAAAAGTAATCGAAAAAAATGTGGTTAGAAAAGATAAAAAAATCTGGACCGATAACGAAGACGGAGACAATATCGATATCTATGAATCATTCAATGAAAAAGATGAGGCTTCCTATGTTGTAAACCAAATTACTAGAATTCTTTCA
>PBFJ01000001.1 GCA_002718715.1 bacterium | reverse complement strand
AATTCTAAAATTACTTATAAAATTTTACTGCATAATTATCAACCCGCATATAACTATTTTTCTTTAGTTCCGCTAATATAATTGAATTAGTTAGTATTTCAAAATAATTTTTTGGCTCTTTGTGCATATGTAATGATATTCCCATTTGAATTAAAGGTTCTATTAAATAATGATTGTAGGTTTGTTCTAATTTCATTCTTGCTTTATTTTTATTTTTTTTATTTACTAAATCATTTACACTTACTAAACTGTCTGCTATTAGTTGAAGATCAATTTGTGTATGTGTTTCAAGAGTTTCACTTATTTCTATTTTTTTAAGATAATTTATAAAATATTCTCTTTTTTCGTCTAGTAAACGATTTCTTTCAAATAAAGATAAAATATTAAATAAAGATAAAATAGTAGAAAACGGTATAAACATTATTAATATTAAAGAAGCCAAACATATATTATCTAACATTACTTTATCTGTTTGTGGTCCAATATATATAAAAAATTTTGGATCAGTATCTATGAAATAAACATTTGTTAAATCACCATTTTCGTCATAATTTAACATTAAATTATCTTCTTTCATATCTATATTTATATATCCTAATTGTGCTAATCTTCTTACCTTATCTAGAAAATTATCATATATTTTTTTTAATAAAGTAAAATCATAATTTTTTCTTTTTAATGTACTAAAAGGATACATTCTTTCTGTAAAATATAAACGAAGATTATCTTTTTCATATTTTTTTGTATTGATTAATTTTCCTTTATTATTATATACGTTTCTTCCTGTATTTATATTTTCATTATATTCTTCAATATTAGCAAAATTATTATTAATTTTTGGTGTAAATCCTTCCTTTTCTAAAAATTTTTGTAATTTTATTTCTTCATTCATATTTTTTAAAAGTGTGTTTCTTTTTTCTTCATATTTTTTATTCTTAGTATTGATAGGATTTACAAATAATAATGCAGGATTTTCACCTAAATTGTTTCTATGTGGTCCTGTGATCATAAATGGACCTTCATTATTTTTTTTTAATAGTTTTTTGTATGTCCCACTAACAATTTTACCGTTACTTTTTTTTACATAACCGTAACGGGATGCTTTTCTAGTTTTTCTACTTTTTATTTTTCTCCTTTGAATTGTTTCATTTGGATTGTTTTTTTTATTTTTATTTTTTTCATAAACATTATTTAATTTTCTTTTCTCACGTATCCTCATTTGTTTAATTTGTTTAATAATTTCATTAATATTATTATTTTTTAGTGTTTTAGTTTTATTAGTTTTATTAGTTTTTTTAGTTTTATTAGTTTTTTTAGTTTTATTATTTTTAAATGGTGAAAAATTTGGTAATTTTGTCATTTAAATTAATATAATATTATTTCTCAGATATTGTTAGTATATATCCATCATTTGTTTTTTGTTTCTTATATACTAAATTCATTTTATGTAATTGATTATGACATTTTTCACAAATTGAACTTAAATTTGCTTTATGATCTTTATGAAATATTTGATTTTCATTCACTATATAATTATCCTTTTTATCTGCTTTATTTTGATATTGTAAATGATGTATTTCAGTACCTAAATTTTCTTTACAAAATTCACATAAACCTTTTATTTTATCATTATTATATTTTGTTATTTTCATATTTAATATATTTTTGTCTCGATGACCACTATATTTATTTCTTAATTCATATGCCCTATCTAAAAATAAATCTGGCATTTTTAAAGATTTACAAACTTCTAATCCATAAATAGGTTCACCTGATCCTTCACATAATTTTCTATCATATATTAATTTATTTAATTCATTATTATATTTAACTTTCATATGCTTACATTGCAATTGTTTCATTTCTTTTAATTCATCATAATGTACTATTTCGTGAAAATGTGTTGCAAATATAAATGAACTATTATTTTTATATAATTCTTCAAGACTTGACATAAATATACTGATAGCACTTTCATTCTCTGTTCCAGAACATAATTCATCTCCCAAAATTAAACTATTATTATTAGATTTATTTAATATAACACGTAATTCACTCATCTCAACAGCAAATGTTGATAAACCTTTAAATATATTATCGTTACCTAATATTCTAGTAAATATATATTCATATGGATAATATTCCATTTTTTCACAAGGAACATATAATCCTGCTTGAGCCATTATTACTGCTATACCCAATGATTTTATAAAACTTGTTTTTCCAACTGCATTTGTTCCAAATAATAAAATTCCTCTTGGACTTTTTTCATTCTTCATATTTAATTGAATATCATTTGCTATATATATTTCATCATTATTCATTTGTTCAATTATTAGATGACGTAGACCTTTAATATTTACATATGAATTTTTATTTTTTTTACTTATTGCTTTTATTTTTGGTTTATTTAAATGAAACATATTGATTAATTTTACTTTTGCATATAAAATATCCAATTGCATAACAAATTCATTTATTTCATAGAAATTTTCTTCTAATTTATCAAATTCCATTACAATATCATTATATACTTCATGTAAACGAATTGAAAATTCTGAATCAATATTTGACATATTAAAAAATAATTCTTTTAATGTATGACTTGTTATTGACATATTTTTTGAAATATGTGTATTTATTTCAATTTCTGTATCAAATTCCATTTCTTTTGTTATATTATCATATTTTGAAAAATAACTTACTATAATATTTTTATTGTATAACCTTTCTATTACCTTTTTTAATAAATTAGCTCTCTTTTTAGTAATTAATAAACTAATACCTTGTGATGGTGTTATATGAATTTTTACATATCCTTTATAAGAACCTTTACTTTTATTTTTTTTTGTTAATTGTTCCTCTTCAAAAATTAAACGTGATAAATAATCTACATATTCTTGCAAACAACATTCATAATCGCTTTTATTACGTAAACAATTATCATATTCTTCAAAATTATTTTTTTTAATGAAATTTTTAAAATCATTTTGTTGTAGTGATTTATCAAAATAATTTGATTGATGATTTTTACATTCATTTATTATAAAATATTTATCTATAAATTTTATCAAAGATGTACAATTTTTTGAATTTTTTGATATGTTTAATATTTTTTCTAATTTTTTATCTTTTGTTACTGTTTTTATTATCTTTTTAATTTGCAATAAATTATCATTTAAACAATAAAAATCATATGGAGATATTTTTTTTAATATACATTTACGTTTTAATCTTTCAATATCACGTATATTTATTAATTCTTTATCCCATTTAGTTATATATTCTTTATTATATACATGTTCAATTATATCATAAGAATTATTTAATTGATCAATATTACAAATTGGATTTAATAATATTTGACGAAATTTTCTTTTACCCATATTTGTTTTACAAAGATTAATTATACGTTCCAATGTATATTTATCATATTGGTCATTTGTATATTGTGATAAAATATTTAACTGTTTCAATGAATGATTTGCTAAGATACATCTTTGATTTTGATTATTAAAAACTGGTAAATCTAATACATCCACCAAACTTGGATTATGTTCGTGAATAAATTCTAATAAATAACATAAACATTGCAAAGATAAAATATTATAATGTAATGTTTCCTTTATGATTTCAATTAGTTCATTTTTATAATACTTTTGTAATATTTCATTTTGATATATCTGATTTTCACATTTTATACACTTATTATAATTTTGATCTTCTTTCTGTTTTTTTTTTAATTCTGATTCATTATCATAACCTATATTTATTTTATGATTTTTCTTTGAATTTAATCCTATAAATTGTATAATTGATTCAATTGTATCTTCCTCAACATTATATATTAATATACATTCTGTTGGATTATAAATACTTATAAATTGTTCTAGCTCATCAAAACTACACGGATTTTTGTAATTCTCTGTTTCAAACTCAAAAACATTTGTTTTACCAGTAAAAACATCTATATTACATATACCTATATTTAAATTATTTGACATTAAAATAGAATTTTTATTTTTACGTATCCATATACAACATATATTGTTACTTAATTTATCATCTTGTTCTTCATCAAAAAACAAAGTTCCTGGACTGAATATTCCTGCCAAACTTCGTGTTGTATTTTTTGATTGTTGATCTTGTTTATATACTACAATTGTATACCCATTTTCTTGCATCTTTTTTAAATATTTATCAATCATATAATCACGAAATCCTGCCATTACAACACCGTGTTCACCTACGCATATTTTTTTATCTGCAATTATTAACTCACACATTCTAGAAAATTTTGTAATATCACTTTTATCATCATCTATTAATTTATTTCTTTTTAAACCATATACTTCAAAAAATGCTCCAACTTGCATAAATAATATAGTTTTTGAACCATATTTTAATTTATATTGTTTTGTTAAATCAAAATATTCTTTTACAAGTGCCATATCTCTTCATTATATATCAATTTTATTTTTAAATTTATTTTATTTTTATTATATCAATTTAATGGAACTATTTAAATATTATATTTCTATTATTAATTATAATGACTAAAAAATTATTATTATTATTTGATATTGATGGAACTTTAACAGAACCGAGACAAAAAATAACACCAGAAATGATTGAACAATTGGAACAATTAAAAGATAAAGAAAATATTGATTTGGGATTCGTTGATGGATCTGATTATTGTAAACAAAAAGAACAATTAGGTCAGGATAAACTTAATTTATTTAAATGGAAATTCAATGAAAATGGTTTAATAACATTTAAAGAAAACAAAGAAATCCATTCAAATAATTCAAAATATTCAAAATATTCAAAAAATTTTAAAGATTATATGGGTGAAAAGCATTTCACAAAATTTATTAATATTATTTTAAAAAATTTAGCAAAAACAGAAATACCCAAAAAAAGAGGAACATTTATTGAATATCGTGATAGTGTACTTAATATAAGTCCAATTGGTAGAGCTTGCAATCAAGATGAAAGAGATGAATTTGAAATATATGATGAATTACATAATGTTCGAAAAAATTTAATTGAATCAATTAAACAAGACTGGAAAAATTATTGTTATTTTAATGAAGATAGTAAACCTGAATTACAAAAAATAAATTATTCAATTGGTGGTCAAATTAGTTTTGATGTATTTCCTGAAGGATGGGATAAAACTTATTGTCTTCAATTTGTAGAGAATGAATATGATGAAATACATTTTTTTGGAGATAAAACATATAAAGGTGGTAATGATTATGAAATATTTAATGATAAAAGAGTAATAGGACATAAAGTTGAAACGTATAAAGATACAATTAAATTGTTAAAATTAATTAATAAATAATTTGGTATTAAAAAAATAGTAATTAATTTTTGTATTAAATATAATATTATAAAATATAATTATGGCACAATTAAATAAAAATAAAATAGAATTATTAAAAAAATATTTTATTAATAATTTGGAAATATTTGATGAAAAATTTTATGTATCATATAATAAAGATTTAATTAAAAAAATAAGAAATAAAAAACAAGCAATACAACATGTTCTTAGTTATGGGTTCAGTGAAAATAGAATTATTTATTCTTATGATGAACATAATAAAAATTTATTTTTAATAATGTATCCTGAAAGATCAAAAATTATACATTTTCTTTATCAATATAAACATAAATTTGATCCTCAATATTATTTAGAAAAATATATTGATTTAAAACCATTAAAGATGAATGAAAATTTATGGAATCATTATATTCACGCAGGAATAAATGAATCAAGAGAATTATTCAAAGATGAAAAATTAAATTTCAAAATATTTTGTTTATTACATAATATTGATTATCTAGTTGATGATAACAATGACAGTGAAAGCGACAGCGACAGTGATAGTGACAGTGATAGTGATAATAATAGTGATAATAATAGTGATAGTGATGATAATAATATTATTAAGAATGAAATAAATAATATCGATATTGTAGATGTTATAGATGATGTAGATGAAGAAAATACAATATTATTAAATGACGATAATGTAAATAATGTGAATAAAACTAATTAAAATTATATATTTATTATAATAATAATAAATGTTTAATTATATATATTATATTAATGGATCAAATTTAAACGATGATGAAAAAAATTGTGCTTATTTTTTCATTAAACATATTAATTGTTTTGATCATAAATATTATTTATTAATAAATTATAATAAAAAAATAAAAAATGATGATAATAAAATTAAAAAATCAATTATATTTTATGTTATAAAAGAAGGTATAAAAAATAAAGATATTATTTTTAAAAATATTATCTTAAATGTAAAATTATTATTCTTATTATATCCTAAAAATAATAAAGAAATTAGAGAATTATATCAAAAAGGAAATAATACATCATCTAATAATAATTTAGATAATGAAAATAATTTTATTACATGGTATAAAGATATACATAATATTTTAACTAATATTAAAACATATAAACCTGAAATAGAATTATCAAAAGAAAAACATAATAATTCTAATATACTTGATCCTATTAAAAACATTGTATTAGATAGTTTTAATAAATATCAGAGTAAATTGAATAATACAGGTTTACTTGGTGAGAATTATATAAAGCAAGATGTTGACAAAGATATAGAAACTAAATCATTTAATACTACTAAAAAAGACTATGTCACTACTGAAGAACATAGAATTATGGTTAGTCAAGTTTCTCAACTTTTATCAGAACTCGGGAATGTTAGAACCCAACTTAATAATATTAAAAAACATAAGCCTGTACTAGAATTATCAAAAGAAAAACAAAATAAAACAAAATTCAAAAATATATATAAAAATTATACAACAAAAATTGATTTTAATGACAATGAAGAATTAAATCAAATTTTAAATACTAAAAATTCATTGTATAAAAATATTGATTTTAATGACAATGAAGAATTAAATCAAATTTTAAATACTAAAAATTCATTTTATAAAAATATTTACTATAATGACCAAAAAAAAGTAAATAAACCAAAAAAAATAAAATATAATTTATCAATTAATGATAAAAAAAATAAGAAAATTATTAATAGAATTCAAAAAAATATAATGAAATATCCTAATTTATTTCATAAAACTATTCTTAATATTGATAATACATTAAAATATGAAATAATTACTTCTAATAACTCTGATAATTATATTAAAAATAAATTTTTTGTTCATTTACATTGTTTTAATTTAAATAATTTCAATGAAATTTATGGTCCATATATGAATAATATTAATGAATATTTTTCAGTAATAATTACATATTCAAAAGAAGATAATGTAGATTATGAACAATTTAATAAATATACTTTAATAAAAATACCAAATGTTGGCATGGATGTTGGTGCAAAATTAATTACAATTTATTATTTAAATGAAAAAAAAATAAATTATAGTCATATTTTATTTTTACATTCAAAAAGTGATATTAAAAGAAGAAAAATATATTATAGTTTTTTTATTGAAAATAAGAGACAAATAAATTATATCTGTAACATAGCAAGTAAATATGATGCTATTTTTCCAAATTTAAAAATAAGAGGTGATTGGAATAAAGGATTTTATTTTTTAAATAAAAAATGTTATGATGAATTCAATAAGTTATATAATTTAGTACATTTAAGTGATATTTTTATTGAAGGTAATGTTTATATGTTCTCAAAAAAATACATTGAAACTATTTTTTTTCATAATAATATTATTAAACTTTTTTATAATAATTTAAATGCAGTGAATTCTTTTGATTCTAATTGGTTTAGTTTATATTATAAAATTAAAAACCCAAATATTGAACAATTATATCATTTTTATAAAAATAATGATTGCTATGGTAATTGTTTACAAACAACTCATTTACCAATTATTAAAAATCATAATGATATTTTATCAGATACTAATATTGAAAATTTGTATTTACCTGATGCAAATATAGAACACGTATATGAAAGACTTTGGTTAAATTTTTGTGAAAATCACGATTTAAATTATATTATAATTGATAAATATAAAGATTATACACATGAAATGATTGATTTTGATATTAATATTTATAAACTTCTTAATAAAAAAGATGATTTTGTTTCAACAATTGAAAATATATATAATTTACAAAATACAATTATATCTAATAATAATGAAAATAATTTTATATTTAATTTAAAAACAATATTAGAAAATCTTCCTATTGATTTTAATATTATTTCATATGCAGTTAATAATCAATTATTAAAAAATAATAAATATGAAATTATTAATCATTATATTCAAAATAATTATAATTCTTCTAGTAATACATTTTTTTCAAATATAAATGAAGATTATAAATCGAATATTAAATCTTTTGCAATTGTATTTCCTCAATTTCATGAAATAAGTATAAATAATATTGTTTGGGGAGATGGTTTTACAGAATGGGATAATTTAAAAAAAACATTTTTAATTAATAATTATCATAATAATTTACATCCACATCCTGATATTACATTTTATAACTTACTTGAAGATAAACATTTAAAACGAATTTATGATTATTGTAATGATTATTTTATTGATGGTTTTATGGTTTATCATTATTGGTTTGATAATGTACCTATAATGAGTGGTGTAATTAATAAACTTGTTCAAAAAGGTATAATTAAAAATAAAGTATGGTTTTTTTCTTGGGTTAATGAACATTGGTTTAAAAAGTGGGATGATAGTGATGATAATAAATCTAAGTTTAAAGAAAATGATGTAATTTTTCAACAATATTATAATTTAGATGAAATTAATTTACATTATCGATATTTAAATAATTTTTTTCATACACCAAATTATTATAAACCAAATAATAAACCTTGGTTATGTATTTATAGAAGTAATAATATACCTGAAGAATATTTAGAACATCTTAATAAATTAGCAATAGAGAATGGTTTTGATGGTTTAACATTTATAAATACCTTAAATAATAATCCTGGAGGAATCGATAATTTTATTAATAATGATGTAAATCCAAATTTATTTGATTATGATTTTGAATTTTCACCTAATTGTACAACAAAAATATTTACAACAAAACAATTTGAATTTGAAGATAGAAATCAAAAATTAAATTTAGAAAAATATGAAAAATTTATTAATAAAGCACAAGATCTATATTGTGATAAATATAACATTCAAGATATTTATACTATATGTTCTAAATATCAAAAGTCAAATCATAAATTAATAAGAGGTATATTTACTGGATGGGATAACTTACCCAGATATTCTTCACTTAGTAAAAAAACTACTATTTTTTTTAATTCTAATTCATTTGATTTTTATCTATTATGTTTAAAACAATTCTTATTATTAGAAAAAGAAAATACTCATAAAGATGAAAAATATCATATTATTAATTCATTAAATGAATGGTGTGAACAAGCTATTTTAGAACCTAGTATTGAAATGAATTATTCATTTTTATTAGCTTATAAATATGCAAAAACTACCAATTTAGAAAATATTAATGAAAAAATTATTGATGATATGATTAATTTTTAAATTTAATTTATTAATTAATATTAATTAAAATGTTAATTGATAAATTTCCAAAATTATTTCATAAATATATTTTAAATATTTCTAATTCTCAAGATGATTTAAATTATGATTGTTATCCTAATGATTCAATAAAAAGTAAGAAAAAAAGAATTTGTCATTTACATATTAAAGATATTGACTTATTTAATGATTTTTATAAAGAATACATGGATAATTTATTAGAAAATTATGATGTATTTATTACTTTTACTGAAGGTTCCTTTGAAAATATTATTTATTCTTATAATAAATATTATGAAAATAATGAATTATATTTTTTAAAAGTAAAAAACAAAGGATATGATATTGGTCCAAAAATTATTCTAATACATATATTATATAATCATAATATACAATTTTCTCATATATTATTTTTACATTCAAAAAGTGATATTTTAAAAAGAAATTATTATTTTAATCCATTGGTTGGTAATAAAAATAAAATTATTAAGAATATTCAATTAATTGAAAATAATAAAAAAGTTGGGGGAATTTTTCCAAATATGTTTAAAGCTAATGATATTGATGTAAAAGAAGTATCAAAAAATAATTTATGTTATTTTAATGAACTTGTCAAATTATATGGATTAAAAAAACAAAATATTATTGATTTTTGTGAAGGAAATTGTATGATATTACACGAAAAAATTATTAATTTTATTTTTAAAAATAAAACTCAAGTACTTTATAATTTATGTAATGAAATCAATAGTTTCGATGAAAATTGGGTACGTATACGTTTTAATATTCCAAAAATATTTAAATTACAAGATGTTTATAGTAATTTTATTAATGAACCAAATAATTATAAATTAAATAATACATCTCAAATTGGTAATAATTTAAAAAATCCAAAGAATGATATGCCCGATGGTATGTTTGAACACGTTTGGGAACGAATGTGGGTAAATTTTATTTATGAATTAAATATGGGATATGTAAGTTATTAAGTCATACTAAAATTATTTAAAAAAATAATTTATATAATTACTATATGATTTCTTTCATTACATTAACTAATACTGGATATATTGATTATACATTAAATTGCCTTAAATCCCTTGAGAAAATAAATAATAATGTTTTACCAAATTGTTATTGTATAGGTAAAGATGGTTATAATATATTGTTGAGTAAGGGATATAATACATTTTTAATAGATCAAGAAGAAAATAGTAATTTCCAAAAATTTAGAACTGGTAATTGGTCAAATATTACTGTTAATAAATTTAAAATAATATACGATAATTTATTAAATAATGAATATGTATTATTTACTGACGGAGATATAGTATATGAAAATAATGAATTTATTAATTATTTATTGAAAAATATTGGGAATAATGATATGTTAATTCAAAATGATACAATGAATGATAAAAATAATAGTAATCTTTGTTCTGGTTTTATGTTTATAAAATCAAATGAAAAAACAATAAATTTATTTAATCCAAAAAATACTGATAATAAAAAAAATAAACAAGGTTGGGGAGATCAAATATATATTAACGAAATTAAGAATAAATTAAAATTTAAAACATTACCATTACATTTATTTCCTAATGGACAATATTATTATAATAATTATAATAAAATAAAACCATATATAATACACTTTAATTGGATTGTAGGTAATGAAAAAAAAAATAAAATGATAAGTTTTTCTAAATGGTATTTAAATTAAATAATAATATTATTTTTTATGTAAAAATAAAATTACTATAAAATATAAAATGAATAAAATATGTGTTATTGGGCTTGGTTTTGTTGGGGGGGCAATGAAAAAAAGTTTTGAAATGAAAGGTTGTAATGTTGTTGGCTATGATAAATTTAAAGAAAGTGATTCATTTGAAGATTGTCTTGATAGTAAAATAGCATTTATTGCTTTACCAACTATTTATGATGATCATAAAAAAGAATATGATAAATCTTGTATTGAAGAAGTTTGTAAAAAATTAATGAATTCCGATTATAAAGGAATTGTTGTCAATAAATCAACAGTAGAACCAAAAACCACAATTAACCTTGCACAAAAATATGATAAATTAAAATTAGTTCATAATCCTGAATTTTTAACAGCAGTCACTGCATTTGAAGATTTTCATAATCAAAAACATATTGTTTTAGGTAAAACAAACAATGTTAGTGAAAATGAATTTTTAGAATTAAAACAATTTTATGCATTTTTATATCCTGATGCAGAAATTAGTTTATGTGACTCGACTGAAAGTGAATCTATGAAAATATTTGTTAATTGTTTTTATAGTGTAAAAGTTCAATTCTTTAATGAATTATATTTATTATGCGAAAAAAATAATTGTGATTATAATAAAGTTAAAGGTCTTATGCTAAAAAATGGATGGATAAATCCTATGCACACTACTGTTCCTGGTCCAGATGGACAATTGAGTTATGGTGGATTTTGTTTTCCAAAAGATACAAATGCACTTTTACAACATATGAAAACAGAAAATAGTCCTTGTAAAGTATTAGAAGCTACTATTGAAGAAAGAAATGAAATGCGTGATGATCATACAAATGTAAAATTATAATTTAATATATTTTTATAATTATTTTATATTATAATTATAAAAAATGAAAAAAATTTCCTTAATTATTGGTGCACGTCCAAATTTTATGAAAGCATTTCCCGTATATGAATCATTAAAAAATGATTTTGAATTAACATTAATACATACAGGACAACATTTTGATGAAAAAATGAGTGATATTTTTTTTAATCAATTGAAATTCCCTAGACCAGATATTCATTTGTCATTAGAAAAAAGAACAAAATCAGGCGACTTTGATGATAAATTATATGTAAATAATGGTGAATATTTAAAAAATAAAGATGCTGTAATCGATGAACTTATGAATTATAATGGTGAATTAGGACAATTAGGAGAAATTCGTGATAAATTAAAAATAGAATTCGAAAAAATTAATCCTGATTTAATAATCGTTTTTGGAGATGTTACAAGTACCTTAGCTGCTGGTTTATCAGCTAAAACATTAAATATTGATTTAGCACATGTGGAAAGTGGATTACGTAGTGGTGATATGTTAATGCCTGAGGAAGTGAATCGTGTTTTAACAGATCATATTACTAAATATTATTTTGTAACTGAGCAAAGCGGTGTAGATAATTTGAAAGAAATCGGAATTACCGAAAATGTATATTTGGTTGGAAATACGATGATTGATACACAAAAAAAATATTTACAACAAGCCTTGGACACTAAGTATCATGAAACATTAGGTTTAAAATCAAAAGAATATGTTTTAATAACATTACATCGTCCAAGTAATGTAGATAATATGGATAAATTAAAAGAAATATTTGATGATTTTGAAAACTTGAGTAAAAAAGAGAAATTAGTATATCCTATTCATCCTCGTACAAAAAATAATTTAAAAAAATTAGGTTACTTGAAAAAAGTAGAAGAAAATCCAAATATTATTTTAGATGAACCACTAGGATATTTGGAATTTACATGCTTAATGGCTAATTGTAAGTATGTAGTTACTGATAGTGGTGGATTACAAGAAGAAAGTACTGCATTAGATATTCCTTGTTTTACATTACGTGAAAATACAGAGCGTCCAAGTACATTGATTCAAAATTATGGAACCAATCAATTGATTCATAAAATCAGTGAAATAGAATTGAAAGAGTGTAAAGGTTCTATGGATTTATGGGATGGAAAGAGTAGTGTGAAAATATTAATTATTTTAAAGAATGAATGGTTTTATAACTTAATGTTGATTAATATGCATTAGAATTTCATATACATAATTATCAAAACTATATTTTTTACTACATATTAAACCATTTTTGCGCATTATATTTTGTGCGTCATAATTATTGATAATATTACTTATCTTGATTTTTAATGTGTCAATATCACTATATATAATCATTTCGGAATTAGTAAAATATTTTTGAATATTTTTAAATTCTTCTTGTATTACCAATGAGTTATATCCTAATAACATAGGAATTCGATTACTGTAATAGCATTGATCTTTAAATTCTGAGAAACTTAATACAAACGTATTATCATTTTTGGTTAAATTATACATATCGATACCTTCAATAAATTCACTTTCTTTAAAAAATATATTATTCGTTAATAAAATATTTTCGATATTTTTGTTGTAACCATATAAATAAATATTAATTAATGGAAAAGTTTCAGCTATTTTTATAATTTTTTGTAGTATATTACTATTTAATCTTCCAAAATGAAGAAATTTAACATCATTACAATCACTTGGAGTAATGGTATATGACTTTACTTTAGTAGGTTGGAATATATGAAAACAATTATTAGTTATATTTTTATAATTATATGAATCTTCTACAATAAATGACGCTTTCATGTGATTAATATTATATATCATTATTTCTTGTCTGTTAATTTTGTCTTTATTGTTGTAATTAATTAAGTCCCAAGTATATCCATAAAACTTTAAATTACAGTTTTTTAACTTATCAATCAAGTTTTTTTTATTTTTTAAATTATATAAACAAATGTAATTTTTGTATTTATCAATATTATTAATTAAATCTTGCGTTTTAATGAAAACACAGTTAATGTTCAATTTTTTTAAATTATTTATTACATACATTTCGGTTGAATTATCATTTATTTGTGATTGATATGTTATTATTACATTAATATTTGATAAATAATATAAACAGCTTACATTTTTAATAAAATTATTGATTCCTGCTTTTAATCCTGAAATAGTATAGTAATCCAATTTTAATGTTATGATTGTCTCTTTTTGAATATTTTGTAATTGAAGTTTTGATTCATTAAATAAAATATTATAATATTTTTTATTATTACTAGATTCTGTTACGTGTATTTTATTTATTAGTAATTTTTTGATATTATCAGGTAAAGATTTTTTATAATCAACTAAGCAATCATTCTCATGTAATAGAATTGTATTTGCGTGTGTTAAGTCATATATGTTTTTTTGTTTTTTTTCTTCAAGTAAACCAAACTTCATTTTAGAATTATTCTTTAGCCAAAATGAATGTTTTGGCGTTATAATTTTAGTCCTAATATTTTTATTTTTACAATATTTCAAAAATAATTTATCACAAAATAAAAGAATCGTTTTATCACAAGTTGCAATTTTTTTATTAACATATTCAGAAAGACCATATTTAATAGCATTCTTTTTATAAAACAAGGTTCCTGTTCCTATATTACAATTATCATTATCATTTTTTTTTGTCTTTGTAGTAAATGGATACTTAAAATTTTCTGAATATCCATTATATGAATAAACACACTTTTTATTTAGTTTTTCTAATATATTATAGGTATATTCAACATAATCAGGTGGATAAACAATATCATCATCTATTATCATATTATTCTCTTTATTCATATTATTAATAACCATTAATTTGGTTAATGATTTTAAATCTGTTTCGCAAAATGTAACATGAATATTAGATATATTTGATAAGAAATTTTTAATAATATCGGTTGATGTGTTTAAATAAATAACAACATATTTTGCTTGGGATATAATGTTCATTAAATTTTCAATAAATATTATTTCCCTATCTTTATATGAAATAACGCCAATTGATGTTCTATTATAAATTTTGCATAAATCGTATTTCGTTTGAAAATAATATTTTATATTTGATAGAAACACATTATGATTATAGAAATTTACAAAATTACATAGTTCATCAGTAGTACTTATTATGTTTTCATATTTTTCTTTATTATGTAATAATTTATTTGTTAGATCATCAAAATTACCCTTGTAATATATTTGCGATAATGCTTTTCCTTTTACATTCACACCCATACTTTTCGTAAAATCTGTCTGACAACTGATAAAACATTTTCGAGGATATGATTCTAATAATTCACACCATGGAAGACCATCAAATGTAAATATAAATAATTTATATTTAATTGCTTGTGATAATGATAATCCATAACCATCAAACTTCGAACAGTAAATAAAAAATTTACATTGTTTATATAAATAAGTTAAATTCCCAACTGATAACATTTCAGATATTATTTTAATATTGTTATATTTTTTCTCATATTTTGTATCTCTTAAAAAAGAATCATATACCTTTGGAGTTGTTTTAACTAACAATGTATATGGGATATTTTTATTTTTAATAAAAACATCTAATATTTCCTCTAAATATTTTCGTTTCGTTGTAGAATTTCCGGTATCTAACAGTATATAATTATTCTTTTTTTTTAATAATTCTTTAATATTATTTGATACATTAATTACATTATTTATATATATATTATAACAAAAATGAGTATAATGTAAATTATTTACTTCTTCTTTTTTTAACCAATTATAAATTTGTTTTGTCTTACACCATATATCAAATTTATTATTTTTAGTATAATGTTTTAAACTATTTATAAAGTCTGCTTCTCTATTCTTTATTATAGGTTTATAAGTTGAATAAGAATCAATATTAGGAATACATATAATTTCCTTTTTATTTTTAAAGATAAAATCATAAATATCAGTAAAACATACTTCTGAAAATATATATATATCACCATCTAATAAAATATTATTATTTGAAGAATCGAAATTTTTTAAATATAAAAGTGGAATTTTTAAATAAAAAACATTATAATTGAGTTCATTTAACGTATTATATAATATTTCAGAATCAATATTTATTCCTTTTGCATTATTTTTATCCTCCCATATTATTATATATATTTTTTTACATAAATTATTTTTATATGTTCTAGATATGTAATTATCTATATATTTTAATGTTTGATTTTCATCATAGTGTGATACATCTACAAATCTATATTTTAATAATGAACTATTTAAATCATATATTATATTAGTATTTGTAATTTGTTTTAAATTTACATGACTAATATTTAATTTCCAGGTATGTTTATTATTATCCAAATGTCTAATCCATATATAATTATCAAAAGTTGTAACATATATCTTACCTTTATTAGTTATATGTTGCTTTAAGAATATACTGTCTACACCTTGAGTTTTTTCTGTATTGAAACTATGTTTAATATCATTAACATTAAACATTATTGTGCTTCCGCGACATATTTCAGCAAACTGATTATTTTTTGTAAAATTATGAATAGTGTAAAAATTATTGTGTTCTGGAATAAATAATGGAATATTATATTTACCTACTATACAATTACGATATTTATTCAAATAATATATTTGCTCTAACAAATATTTTTTTTCATAAATATCATCATCATCAAATTTAGCAAATATATTATAATGTTCTTCTTTTAGTTTTTTAATTGCTTCATTTAAACAGTGACCAAGATTAAATTTTTCATCTACGTGTATTATTTCATATAAAATATTATGTTCTATCATACGTGTTTCAATATTATTTACACTAATGTCGTTTCTATTTATCACCAAAAAAAGTTTTTTATTGAAATAAAGTTGATGTTTAAAATTTAGAATAATATTATCTATTTTATTTAATTTATTAGTTGATGTAACAACACCAACTTTTATTTTCATGTCATTCATTATTTCCAAATGATATAATTTATAATCTTTCACCTTTGTACTTATTTCATCATTGTCTCTCCAACCATTTTTACGCCAGCAAATACCAATATCACTTGTAGCTATTTCATAACATGCATCACGATGAATTAAACCTTGTTTAAAGGTAATTCCTTTAATTCCATTTTTAATATATTCTTTTACTTGTTTTATAAATTTTATATTTCCTTTAATTTTACCATATACAATTTTTAAAACAACTTCAGGTCTTTCTTTATTAATTTTTTCAAACTCTTCTATAATTTCCAATATATTTTCTTCATCACGTAATGTACCACAATAAATCAAACGGATTTCATTATCTTTTCTTTCCGGTATATCAAAATTATATTTGTATGCAATAGGTTCTTTAATTATTATTTTATTATCACTAATTCCATTCTCCAAATAGAGTTGTTTTAATTTATCACTTTGTGTCCATATTTCTTTATATTTTTTATCTAATTTTTTTATATTATTTAAATGTATATCTAATCCATATAAAATACATTTATCTAACCATAATTTATTTTCAATTAAATTTAATATCTCGTTATTATTAAAAAATATAAATTCAAATTTAAAATTATTATTATCTAGATAATTAATTATATTATCATTATTATTTAATTCATAAGTATGTAAATTTTTTATATCTTCAATATTTCTTAAAAAAATATTTGAAATTTTATAATAACTCGATAATTCTACCTGATATCCATTTTTTATATATTTATTTACCATATTACTTATCAGAATAACATCACTTACTTGAATATTTAAATTTGAATATGTATTAATATATATTATTTTATTATTTTTTATACAATTTTTCTTCTTAAAAATCCCTTGATTTATATAATGATTTTTTAATTTTTTTGTATCATTAATATTCCAATTTAATTTTTTAAATTCATTATAATAATTATTGTAATATGTTTCATTATCAAAATATTTTAAATTATAAATACATTTTTTAAAATCATTAAATATTTCTTCTCTTTTAAATCCATGAATATTATTTTTTTTGTAATTTAATATAAAATAATTAAATATAATTAATTTATTACTTTTTTTAAATTGTTTATGGTTTTTAATTTTTTCTATATATTTATTTTCGTCAAAATAATGAAAAAATTTACTATTATTATTAAAAGAAATATTCGACATTTAATAATAGTAAATTTTATATTTTTCCATTTATTATATTATATGGAATAGAAATATATTTACCAATACAATTATACTTTTCTTTATTTTTTATTTTTTGCTCATTATAAATAATATTACAATAATCTATTAATGATGATGAAATAAATTTATTTTTTTTATTTGTTATTATTAAATTTCCATTACAAAATTTAAACTCATTCTTTTTTTTAAAAGAAACTGTATTTTTTATAATATAGTTATACTGTGTAATTGTATTATAATTATAATTATTTACATAAAGTTTATTAGTTGTTTTTACATATAAAAAATGTAAAGATTTTCCAACTAAATCAGCATTATAAATATCATACATTATAATTTGATTACTAATAAAATTTTCACTGTAATAATCACTATCTTTCATTTTTTGAATTATTTCACCATTACTTATTTTTATTAATTCATTTAAACAATAATCTTTACTATATTCCGAATTTAAAGTAATTACTTTTATATCATTTTTTTTTTCTACAAATTCATTTAAATTATTAACATCATTATTTTCTTTTATACAAAGTAATAATTCTTTATTTTTATAGTTTTGTTTATTAAAAGTTTCAATAATATTTTTTATATTATTTTTATCTTTAATAACACATATAATACTTACTTTTGGATTATAATCAGGTATAATATAATGTTTAAAATTTAAAAAATTTAAACATTTTAAAAATTTATTATAAAAAATTTTATCACTGAAATAATTATATACTTGTAAAAATCCATTATGTTTAATTATTTCTTTTTCAATGAATGATAAATTTTTTAATTTTGATATATCTTCCTTGTAAAAAATAATATTTTTAAAATATTTTTCAATAGCTGGTGAATAATTACTAATTACAATTTTTCGTTGTGCTAATGATTCTATTATTCTTCTAGCAAACATTGTTTCAGAATTAGATACAGAATTTAAATTTAAAATATATTCATAATTATTATATACATCATTTATTAAATCTTTATAAGATACAGAGTCGTATAAATATTTTGCATATTTATTAGGATATATATTAATTGTATTATTTTTTGAATTTCTATCTATTATATTTAATTTTAAATTATTATTTATACATATATCAAATAATTCACACATATCTTCATTCCTAGTACCGTGATTACAAAATGTATATGAACCAGCAAAAAGTATATTATTATCATATTTTTTATTTATACAATTTTGTGTAATATCCATAATATTTATAAAAAAATTAGTATTATATATTCCTTTTGCATTTGGACAATCTTTTTTGTATTTATCAATACAATTTATATCTGTTGTAAAAATATAATCAAATAATTTTGCTGTGTTTATAAAACGCTTATAATTAATATAATCTTCTTTATTTATAAATATTGTAGGTATATTTCTATTTTTACATTTATTTAATAAATTTATTAATATAGTTTTGTTCCAAAAAATAATAGTTTTAAACATACCATTATTACCATTCCAACAACTTTCTACTATAAATAAATCTGTATTTTTCGGGATAACATAATTAGGATTATTTGAACATAATGTTATATTAAATAAATGTTTAATACTATTGTAAAACATTTCATCAAAAATACCAACCACATTTATTTTTTTATTATATGATGGAATTAAATTTAATCTATTTTTACTGCTTATTTCATATTGTTTGTATTCTTTAAAAAAAAAATCTTCATCACAATTTTTTATTGTAAAAATTGAATCATTTATATGTGTCAATTCTTTAAAATATGCATCTTCGTTAATTATTTTATCAAATAATATATTATTTTTAGTATTATTAACATTTAAATAACAAATATTATTTATTTTAAATAAATTTACAAAATCATAA
The DNA here is from genome assembly GCA_002718715.1 of bacterium. Taxonomy (GTDB): domain Bacteria; phylum Patescibacteriota; class Gracilibacteria; order UBA1369. The sequence goes on along the minus strand of PBFJ01000001.1, from coordinate 22,696 downwards.
TTTTTATTATAACAAATAATTAATTTATTATTCTTATCAATAAATTTTAAGTAATAATTACAATTCTTTATTTTAATTCTATTTTTTAACTCAATTATATTATACATAAAATGTAAGTTTTTCATTTCAAATAATATATTTATTTTTTCCATTTATAGTTTTTTTCATTCAAATTATACATTTAATAATTATAATTTTTTTTATTATTATTATTCAACTGTTACAACTTTTGCTAAATTTTTTGGCATGTCTGGATTTGTATTATTTTGTAAAGCTAAATAATAATGATGCAATAATACCACACATTGTATATTATAAATATATTAAAATAATAAATTACATTTAAAAAATAATCAATAATTATAGTATAGTAAAAATGAACGCTAGATATGAATGTCCAGGGCTACAAGACAGATGTAAAGTAATTGCACATTATTTATGGTTAGATGGTAATCAAAATATGAGATATAAAACAAAAGTACAAAAAACTATTATTTTTGATAAATGGAACGCAGATGGTAGTTCAACATTTCAAGCAGGTATAGAATCATCTGAGATTGTTATAAAACCAGTTAAATGTGTTAAAATAAATCCAAAATATTTTAATGCAACTAATGTATTTAATGAATCTAATCAAGTTTATATAGTATTATGTGATACATATGATATTAATGATAAACCTTTAAAAAGTAATAGAAGAAGTGATGCATTACAAATATTTAAAAAATGTAAAGATCAAGAAATTATGTTTGGTTTAGAACAAGAATATTACATAGTAAATTCAAAAACAAATCAACCTGAATCATTTGTATATGAGCAAATACAAAATGGAACAATGAATTCGCAAAATTATCACTATTGTTTTGCTGGACTTCATGAAAATATTGGAAGAATTATATCTGAAGAACATATGTATGCTTGTATTGATGCAGGATTAACTATTAGTGGAACAAATGCTGAAGTTGGACCTCATCAATGGGAATTTCAAATTGGTCCTGTTATTGGAATTGATGCTGCTGATCAATTAGTTCTTGCTAATTTTTTACTTATTAAAATAGCTGAAAAATATGGAATGAGAATTATTTATGACCCAAAACCATTTGGTGAAAAAATAAGTGGAAGTGGATGTCATACGAATGTTAGTACTAAAGCAATGCGTGAAGATGGAGGATATAATGTTATTTTAACTGCAATGGAAAAATTAAAAGAAACTTGTCCTAGAGCAATCGAAATATATGGAGAAGGTAATAAAGAAAGATTAACAGGAAGATGTGAAACAGCATCTTGGGATAATTTTTCATTTAGTGTTGGTGGTCGTGATGTTAGTGTTAGAATTGGATACGAAACGCATAAAAATCAAAAAGGATATTTTGAAGATAGAAGACCTGGTGCAAATTTGGATCCATATAATGTAACAAGTTATATTGCAGACGCAATCTGTAATTAAATTATTTGTAAAATAATTATTATTTTTTTAAATTAATGTTTAAAATTGAAAAATTGACACTTAAACATATAAATATTGAATATTTTAAATTATTATCTCAATTAACTGTAGTTAACCTTGATTATCTTGATCAAGATAAAATAAAAAACTTTTTACTTTCACTTAATGAGAAACATCAAGTATTTGTATTAATAGATGACGAATTAAATAAAGTTATTGGAACAATAACTATACTTATTGAACATAAATTAATTCGTAATTTTGGTATTGTTGGACATATTGAAGATGTTGTTATTGATTCAAATTATAGAGGTAAAAATCTAGGGAAAAAAATTATTGATTTTGCAATTAATTACTGCAATAATAAAGGTTGCTATAAAGTAATTTTAGATTGCGATGAAAAAAATATTGGATTTTATAAAAAATGTGGTTTTAAATTAAAAGGTTTTGAAATGAGTTTATACTTTTTCACAAAATAATATTGAATTTGCTATATATTCAATTGATGCACCACCTCCAGTTGATATATGATAAAAATTATTATTTTTATATTGATTAACAAATCCTGCTGTATCTCCTCCACCTATAATTATTTTTTTATTATGTAAACTATTTAAATAATTATACAAAATTACACTTCCTAATTTATAAAATTCATCTTCTACAATTCCTAGTGTACCATTCCAAAAAATTATATCTGCTTTATTGCATTCTTCAATTAAATTATTAAGTGAAAAATGACCAATATCAAACCATAACATTTTATTTTTTAAATAACTCATTGAATATATTGGATCTTGTAAAGGTGTTAAATTACCTATACCATCAATAGCATAAATTATTTCTGCCTTATTATTTTTTATTTTATTAAAAAAACATTTATATTTATCCAAATTATTAACATTATTTCCAGCAACAAATATTGTATCAACTTTCTTTGATAAAGATTCCATCATTGGTATTTTATCATCTATTTTATTTCCTCCTATAATTGCTAATATTTTAGATTTTTTATTTTTAACAATTAAATTTAATGCGTCTATTTCTTTATATACCTGATATCCATAACATTTTATAGGAGAATTTATATAACTCATACTTGTATGTTTTCTATGACTACAAGAAAATGCTTCATTAACAAATATATCTATTGGTATACTTAGATTAAATTTATCACCAGAAGGATTTGTTTCATATTCATGAAATCTTGTATTTTCCATTAAAAATATATTTGAATCACTTAAATATTCTTCTTCTTTTGTTTCTAATCCATTCTTTAAAAATATAACGCGTTTACTAATTCTTTTTTCAATCTCGTCTAATAAAATTGATGTTGTATATTTTTCATTAAAAATACCTGGTTTGGGTCTTCCAAAATGTGTTGCAAGAATTAATCTATTTGGTTTATCATACAGTATTTTATTTAATGTTTTCATAGACATATCAATTCTATATGTATCTGTTATTTCTTTTGTTTTTTCATTGATTGGAACATTATAATCTACACGCATAAAAACATTTTTACCATTACAATTTATTTGCTCTATTGATTTCATATTTTCATTATTATTATATTCATACATACTTTTTATTAATCGCAACATATTAGCACAATATGAATATTCATTATCATACCATAAACTAAATTTTATACCTTTACTATGTAATTGTTGTGTTGAATTATAATCAACAATAGTTGGTGATGATGATCCTATAAAATCACTGCTTACAAGATTATCTTTATTTATTTTTATAACATCACCTTCATATGATTTTAATTCATTTAAAAAATCTAAATAATTAATATCATCATTAAAATTAACATTTAAATCTATCATAGAAACATTTGATGTAGGGACGCGTACTGATGTTCCAATTATTTTACCCTTTAAATCAGGTAATATTAAATCTATACTTTTTGATGCACCTGTTGTATGTGGTATTATATTATTAAATATACTTCTATTAGTTCTTTTATTAAAATTTGCTGTATCTACAACTGATTGTGATGATGTTGCTGAATGAATAGTTATAAAACTAGCATTAGATAATCCATAACTACTACATACTTTTAAAAATGGAGCAATACAATTAGTTGTACAAGAAGCTGCAGATATTATATTTTCTCCATTATAATTTGTCTCATTCACACCATAACAAAACAAAGGTGTAATACCAATATCTTTTGGGGGTGCACTCATAATTATATAAGGACTATTATGTTGTTTTGCTTTTTCTGTTGTTAAAAATGCACCTGTAGATTCAATCAAATACTCCACTCCTACTTCATCCCAATTTATTTCATTTGCATTTTTTGTTTGAAAAATTTTTATTTTTTGATTATTTAATAAAATATAATTATCATCTAACATTTCAACACTAAAAATACTTGAACCAAATATTGAATCATTATTCAAATACTTTTCAATATCTTCAATAGACAAGTTATTAATATTTATTGCTTTTATAAAATAATGCTCATCATTTATCAGTTGATAAAAACAAGTTTTTCCAATTCTTCCAAACCCATTAATTCCAATATTTATGGAATAAAACATAATATATATTTTATTATTATTTTTATTTTCTTTAAAAAATTTTCCAAGAAATATTTATTTTTCTTCAAAATATTTTTAAGAATTTTTTTTTTCCCCTTCCCCCCCCCCCTCGAAAAAAAAAAATTAGTGTTGACAATGTTGACAAAAAGGAGTAAAAGGAGTAAAATGCTAACAATATTTTAACCATATAAATATATTTTTATTATGATTTGTGATAACAAAAATATTTTGAAAAATGAATTTACTCCTTTTTTTTGAAAAAAGAGTAAAAAGGAGTAAAAAGGAGTAAAAAGGAGTAAAAAAGGAGTAAAATTATTTAAAGAAATAATGTTATATTAATATATATGACAAAGTATTACTGTGAAAGGTGTGGGTACTATGCAAAACAGAAGAGTAATTATGACAGGCACTTGAAAACTAAGAAGCATCAGTTGTCAACATTTAGTCAACAAAATTCGGCGATTTGTCAACATTTTGTCAACAATTGTCAACAATTTGTCAACATTTTTGAGTGTAAATATTGTTTGAAATCATTTACCACGCGACAATCTATGTATAGACACATAAAATATACCTGTAAGAAAAATAAAGATGAAGATCTCCAAGAATTAGTGAAATTAATGAATGAGAAACTTCAAGAACAAAATTCAAAAATAGAATCAATGGAAACACAAATAGAAAAACGAGACAAACAAATAACAAAGTTAAGTCAAAAATTACAAATAAACAATATACAAAATATACAGAATAATACAAATAATAATAATATTCACGTACATTTAAATTCATATAAAAATACAGATTTATCAGTTTTGAAGGATGATGATTTTTATGAATGTTTAAAAAAATACAAGAATTGTGTTGTAAAAGCTATAGAAAAAATACATTTAAATCCAGAATATCCACAAAATATGAATTTATATATATCAAACATAAAAGAAAATTATATAATGATGTATGAAGATGGAAAATGGACATTAAAAGATAGAAATAAAGAATTACAAAGAATATATACAGATAAAGAAGAAGTATTAGATGATTGGGTTGAAGAAAAGAAACAAGTAAACCCAGATTTAATAAAAATGTTCGATCGTTATTTGGAAATGAAAGAAGAAAATGAAACATTAATTAAAGATTTATTAAAAGATGTAAAAATGATGATTTATAATCAAAAAGATAAAATATCATTTAATGATGTAGAAAAAGTAAGTGAAACACTAGAAAAAATTGAGAATAATAACGATAATAATAATAATTTTGGATTATAATTTATATTATTATGTAATTAATTTTGCGGTAAATATTCAAATTTTGGACAGTTACTACCTTGTAAATCAGATGATGTGGTTACACCATCTTTACAACATCCAAATTGTGAGAAAGTGCACGGTATTGGTTTACAGTTAGTTCCAAAAATATCTTCACTAATAGTTGTACCATCAGGACAACATCCATGTTTTGATAAAGCACATTGTGGGGTATTTTGTTGATTTACATTATTTTCATTATATTCACTATTTTCTAACATTTGTGCATATGATAAAATTTGTGGTTTAGTTGTTCCATAAGAAAATGTTCCAATAACTTGTATTATTTCATCTTTATAAAAATTTCTAGCGTAACTGATTATATCCTCTTCATTATTGTAATGATTTTTATTATAAATTAGATAAATTGTAGGTAAAGATAACGTGTCATCATCATTTTTGTAAGGAGATAATAGGTTAGGTAATTTTGATGTAATATTAAAATTTTGAATTACTTCATTATCGCAACTTTTGTATAAAATATTACGAATACCTCCAGCAATATAACCTAATGGTTTTTCGTTAGTCCAATCTTTATTATTAGATAGAACATCATTTTCAACGTTTGAAATATTTGTTTGTTCTATTAAAATATGATCAAGATCAGAAAGTTGATATTTACATTCTCCTAAATTTAATTTCATTACATGATTTTGATTTTCATCATTATCATCATTTACATTTTCGTTTATATTTTTTATAGTTAAATTTTTAATTTCAACGTACGCTGGTTCTGAAATAGGATCACTTACATAAAACTGACTGTCACTTCTAGAATTATTATTATTAATATTTATATTTTGAGTAAATGGATTACCAGATAATTGATCATTTTGAATTGTAACAAGTAATTCATTCTTTTTAATTTCCATATGAATATTAGAATAAATATCACTAGGTAATTCATAATTTATTTCATAGCTATTATCATTAGATGTTTTAAACATTAGTTTTGAAGTTAAATTATTAATCCATAAAGATGGTGAATTAGAATTTTCTTTATTATCAACAATATTGTGAAAAATATTTGTCATATTATTTGTATAATTTTCAATAACTTCCGACTCATCATTTGTTTTAGTTTCTACATCTTCTTCATTGACATTAGCTTCTTCTTCATTCACAACAACTTCTTCCTCATTTTGTAAAAGATTTTTAATTTCAAAATCAATATTGTAAGTACGATTCAATTTAATTTCTGATATCATATTATTTTTTTGAGGAATTATTGCTGTATCATTTACTAAATTGTAAGTTTCATTATTTTTATTATAATTATTATTTTCATTTGTTATTGTTTCAATACTTTCACCGGTAGCATTAAAAAATGTTCCATCATTATTTCTAACTACGAAATTAATTTTAACATCATCAATTGGTGGATGTTTTTTTTCAAATACACAAGATATATATTGAAATTTTTCGTTATTTTTATCGGATAATGTTTTAGTACAATCATAACAAACATCTTCTTCAAGTGTAGTATTTTTATTTAAATCATCCGAATTATTCTTTTCATTATCACAAGTAAAGCCTTCATTATAATTATAAAAATAACAAATAAACAAGAAAATTACAATAATTAAAAATAAAATAAGATAAGGAATAATTTTACTGTTTTTACTAAATAATTTCATTTATTAAATATATATTATTAATTTATTAATACATTATTTTGAAAAAAAATAATGTATAAATATAATTTTAGAATGGAAAAAAATATTTCTGAGAAAGATTTCTTGATGTATTTTCATACATCAATACGAAATTTAGGATTATTCATAACAGTTTCGTTAGCAATATTGACAGTTTCAAGAGCATATAGAGGTAAAAATAAGTTATATAATATTGCATTTATTTTTATAACATTATTATTTTTATTAATTGCATTATATAAAAATTATTATTTGATATTAACATTAAAACAAATGAAAAATGAAATAAACGAAAATAACTATTATACAAATGAAATTATTTTTGTACCTAAAATTATTATGATGTTAATTTTAATAATTATGGTGTTTTGTTTATTTACATTTCAAAGAGAATTTTTAAAATAAGTATTTTATTATATCTATATGTCCAATATTTATATGATTAAGATAATTATATACAATGTAAATTTTATGCATTAAAATATAGTTTTTATAATATAACTCAAAATCATTAATAAATTCAATTACTAAATTTGTTTTTTTAATTTTTTTTAATAAATTTAATAAAATTGGATTATTATTATTAATAAAAGAAAGGTTTTTTAATATAAAAATATCAATTGTATCATTTTTATAATTATATGGAATTTTTTTATAATATTTCAAGTCTAATTTATTGAAAAATTTAAAATAATAATTTTTAATTTTTATATTTTCTATTTTTTTAGTATTAACGTAATTAAAATTTAAATAATTTGTTATTTTTTTTCTCAAATATTCATATTTATATAAGAATTTACTATAATGAATAAAATATTTATTATATGAAACAAATACATTTGGAAAAAAATTAATATTTTTTTTATAATTTGTAAAATAAAGTTTTTTATAAATTATAGTGCAATCACTATTTTTCTTTTCAATTATTTTGACATCATTTATGTTTTTATTAATATAACTAATATCATCAAAATAATTATTATTATGAATTATAATTTTATTTTTCATAGATACGTTATTAAAATAAAATTAAAAATACAAAAATTAAAAAGATAAATAAAAAGGATTATTATTTAATTCATCATCCAAATATTTTCCGTAACGATTATAATTATTTTTATGATTAATTTCGTTTATTTTTCCACAATATTTACAGGTAAAAAAATTATTTGAATTATTTTTCATTTCAATATTTTTGTTAGTTTTTATTGAATTTTTTGGAGAAGACATACTGAAGTACATATGAATTATATGAATATAATAATTATATTTTAAATATAAATTTATATAATATATTAATTATGTAAAATAATGGTGTCTGCATACAGCACTATAAATATTATCATTTCCTATTAATATTTTTTTATCACTTGATGTATTTCTTTTTGTAAAAGATGCTTTTTCTCCGCATATTTTACATAATGCACTTAATTTATTCACACTATCAGATATAGGTATTAGGTCTAATAATTCTCCAAATTTTTTTTGTTTATAATCACCATCAAGTCCGCATACATAAATAATTTTATTATCTTCATTAGCAGCATTATTACAAAAATCATATAATCCTTCAAAAAATTGTCCTTCATTAATGAATATAAACTCACTATTATTATATTCAGTATTTAAATCAGGGTTGTTTTTAATATCGCCTAAATTTTTTATCATAAAAGCTGATACTCCCAAAGAATCATGTGATTTTACACAATTATCTCCGTATCTATCATCAAGAGAATAATTAATAACCATTGTTTTCTTACCAATACTTTGAAATCTTTTAATATTTCTAACCAATTCAGTGGTTTTTCCAGAAAACATACAACCAATTATAAGATTTATCGAACCATTATATTTTTTATCATTCATTACTAAATGACTTGTTATATTTTTAATATTTAATTATAAATATAATAATTCAATTTTATATTAAATTTTTTTATTGTTAGATATTATATAAAGCATAATGGTTTTAAAAAACAATATAGATGTTCCAACTTTCCATAAATTATATATATTATTACTTTTAGATAAGAAATAAATTAAAGGAATTGTTGTTATAAAACTAACTGTAGAAGATAATTTGAATTTTTGATAACCTTGAAGTATACCTTCTTGAATAGTATTAAATCCATCTAAATATTGATATATTGTTGTAGTTATTAATAGTTTTTTACATATATTAATAATAATAGGATCAGATGTAAAATGTTTAATAACAAATCTTAAATTAAGAAACATAAATGATTGAAATATTGCAATTATATTTGCCCAATAATAAAGACGTTTTCTCATAATATCATCATTATAATTTATAATTTCAATAGGTATAATAGTAGTTGCTGTTGTTGATAATCCTCTATATAATATATCAGTAATACTTAAAAATTTTGACATTACAATATGTGCTGCAAGTTGATTACCTGTATTATCAATAAATAATAAACGTTTATTAATTGTAATATATAGCATATTAATTAACAAATATTTCATTTGTATAAATACTCCAAGACGTAAAAATTGTAGTGTTTTATATTTAAATGAATAAATATTTGGTTTTATTATATTTTTTTTAAATAATAATTTTATAAATGCAATAGAACATAATATTTCAGATAAAACACTAGCAAATGCAACACCTTTTAAATTATATTTCATCATTAAAAATGGATCAAGTATTAAATTAACAAATTGTGTGATAATATTAATTTTAATAGCAGAATCATAAGAAGACATACCACGTAATATACTAAAAATAACACTATTTATTAAACAAAATGGCATAGCTATACTTCTAACTTTTAGATATTGTATTGCTTTACTATAAATGTTACTATTTTGGTTAATAAAAAAATTAGCAAATGTATTTGTTTTAAAATATAAAATAATACCAAATGATCCTAAAATAATACTTAAAATTCCAGAAATATTAATTATATTAGAAATTTCATCATTCTTGTTTTTATTATATAATTTACTAATTTCAGGTGTAATAATTATTGGTAAGAATGCCATTAATGAATAATATATATAAAAGATTTGATCACCAGAACCCACCGCAGCTAAATCAGTTGTTGATCCTAATTTAGATACCCAAAATGTATCAACCATTCCAACTATTGGAACCATTATATAATTAATTGTAGCAGGTTTTGCTATTTTTAATATTTTTGTATCTATTTTATTTACATTTATCTTTGGTGTTGGAGGTAGAGCATAAGCCTTCGAAAAATTTAAAAATGTAAATACAATAAAAATAATTTTATAAAAATTCATACATTCAATATTTATATTATAAAATTAAAATAATTTAATTATTAATAATAGAGCAATTTTCTATATCTTCTCTATTTTTTAATTCATAATTATCTACCTGCATAAAAGAATCATTAGATGATATATTTTCTTGAGATGCAACTTGTATACTAATAAATTTTTTTATTAAATATAAAGAAATTTTACCAGTAGCTATATTGAAACAAGCTGCAATTTCTATAAGACCACCAGTAACACCAACTAATTCAATAACTGAATTCATATTATCAAGTTTTGATTTCCAATAACACACAAGCGCAGATAATAAAAAAGAATTAGAAAAAACAAGAATACGAGTATAATATTTTCTATAAAGTTTTTTTCGTTTATTATCAAGAGGTATTAATGGTAATCTACTTACATCTATATATAAATCTTCATAATAAATTGGTTTTGCATTGTTAATAATAACAATATAGTTGAAATTACTTAATATAATTAAAGAATCTAAGAAAGTAATAAACGCAAGTAATCCGTAATTATTATAGTTCTTATTTATAAATAATATATAAGTTAAACAAAGTAATGGTAAAAAATAACGTTGTATTTTCAAATTTTTAAAAAAATTTTTAATAATTTCATTATTCATAGTATATTATATAAAAATATAAATTAATAATAATTAATATATAAAATATAAAATAAGAAGAATAAACCATTTAAATTTTTGGAAAATATATCTAATATGTTATACATAATATTTTTATTCGTGTAAGATAATAAAAATGATATTCCATAAAGAGCCCATATTATAAAGTTAATATAAAAAATATAATTATTAAGAGTAGAATTTTTAACATAATTAAAATATATAAGAGCAAAAGACATTACAAAAAATATAGAACCAAATAAAAATGATAAAGTTTTTGATAAATATTTAATTTCACCTAAAAATCCAAATAATAACATAAATGCATTCAATGATAAAATTTGGAATATTTTATTTGAATTATCTTGTATAACACCAGTAAAAGTTATTATTTCATTTGAATTAATATATATCATAAATATTATAAGAGATAATAACATAGTTGGTGTTGTAATTACCCAATCGAAATAACGTATATATGTTACATCATAATTAATATTATTTATATTTTTTACAAGCCAATAATAAAATACAAATTCAATAAATTGAACTATTGTTTCCATTACTAAGATTGAATTTAATACTTGATCTTTTGGTTTAATAGGTATGAATAAACCAATTGTACAAATAATACCAATAATAAATTGTGTTATTAATGAGAATAATGCAGAATTATAAATTGTTTTATTGTTCATTAATTTTAATAAATAAAATAATTTATATATATAATTCAGCTAAGATATTTTGAATTTTTCTTAAATCGATTGTTAAATTTGACATAGATATACCTTTATAATTAATATTACATAAATAAGATAATCTTGAATAACATAGATTAATATCTTCAACCGATAAAAATTCAATATACCACGAATCTTTTTTCATCGCAATAATATTTATACCTCCGGCACCGTGTGGTGCAAATACAACTTTTGCTTTACTAAATATTTGTTGTTGTTCTAATAATGATGGTAAATTATTATCATCGTGAATATACAAATTTAAATTAATATTTTTACAATAGTTTTTTAATAATAGTTCTAATTCATTATAATTTTTTAATTTTCTATGTTTATTTCTTTTTATTAGAATAATATGTTCATATTCTGAATTTAATATATTTTTATTTACAATATTTTTTAACCATTTAATCTGACTGTAATATGGACTACCACATTTACCCATTCTTGGAATATAAATAGTATTTGCGTAAATATCTCCAGTTATTAATTGTGAATGTGGAATATTTAATAAATTAAACCATTGAATAGTATATTTAGATATTTGTGCTACATGTATTTTACATTCATTTAAAATATCTTTTGGAATTGACATTAAAGAAACAAATGCTTCAAATGGAAAATGCCATATACCATAACTCCATAATGATGTAATACTAATTACATTATCTATTTTTTTTAAATTTTTTTGTAGAAATAAATAATTTATATTTCTACATAAGCAACCACCATTTAAAAATGTTTTTTTATCACTTGTAACTATTATTCCATTATTATTAACAAATGATTTATTAAGTATGATATAATCATTGTTATAACATTCTATATCAAAAACTTTTTTTCTTTTTATGTATTTTTCGGCAGTTATTTTATAGGATTTTCTATGATTATTTTTTAATGATTTTAAACAATCTTTATCTAATGAAAATATTGAAGTATTATTAAAATCATAATTATTATATTCATTATTTAATTCATTATATTTTATTGTATTTATATTATCAAAAATAAATTTATTCATTTTAATTATAATTCATTTAATATTTAATATTTAAATTATTATATATTCAACAATTATCTGTACCCATAGAAACATTTAAATAATATAAATGATCATTTATACTTGTACAATGTAAAGGACCACAAGAATTTGAGCAATCATTATCTTCATTTGTAATACTATCTTCACAACTAACATAATGACTATTATCTTCATTATACCATTCTTCATTTGGTATATGTAAAAAATGTAACAACTCTTGTGGTAAATGAGGAACTATATCATAATAATGTGTTACGCGTTTGGAATAAAATTTATACTTAAAAAAATCATAAACAAAATCAGAATTTCCAACACGTGGTGAACCAAAATTTATAAGACTTACACTATAGTCATCATATTTTTTTACCATATCATATGCTAATAATGTAGAAATTGCAGCACCAAGTGAATGACCAGTTAATAATATATTTTTAGTATCATAATGATTAATTAATTCTTTTAATTCATTAAATACATCGCTTTTTATATTTTCATAAACTTTATAAAATCCTTTTTCCACACAAATAGATTTATTATATTTGTATGGACAAGTTTTTCTAATTTGAATATCATCAATCCAATTTTCTATATCACTAGAACCTCTGAATGAGACAAAAATAGAATTAACATCGTAATTATATCCAAGTAAACATCTTTCACCACCCTTTTCTATAATTGCGTATAAAATATTGTTTTCAGCACAAGTAGGACAAGACCAATCAACAGAGTTATCACAATAAGACGCTTGTGATAAATCTAAAGCAATTTTTGTAATATCAGCATTAGTAAAAAGTAAATTAAAAAATAATACAAATAATATTTGAAATATCATATGTATTATTAGTATTAATTAGTTTAAGTTATTTTTCATAATTATTATTGATTACAGAACTTATATTATTATATAATTCAATTATTTCCATTTTTTCTTTATTAGTTGATGTTTTTATATATTCTATTTCGTTATTTGATAATTTATTACCTTTTATGATATTTTCTTTTATATTTTGAAAATATGTATAATCATCATTAATTAAACTTTCACTATTTGATAATCCGTGTGTTGATGGTGGTACCCATACTTCATTATCAATAATATTATCATCAACAATAATTCCCATTAATTTTGCAAGAATTGGATCTAAGTTAGTGCACATTAAATCATCTTCATTCTCATATTCAGATTCAGTTTCACTATATTCACTATAATCACTTAATACTTCCATTATATATTATATGAGATATGTTCTTAATATGTTTTAATTTTAAAATTATTCAATTTTGTGAGCAACATTATTCCATCTATCTAATAAATTGATATTTGCACCATTTTCAATTAATAATTCTACAGCTTCTTTATTATTTTCATTTGATGCTATATGAAGTGCAGAGCGTTTATCATAATCTTGATAATTAACATTGATACCTTTAGCAAGAAGGTTCCTAACTGTATCACAATCATTATTAAAAGCTGCATCTAATAATAAATATCCATTTATTTTGTCATTCATTTTTAAGGAATGTTCAATTGTTAATTTATAATTATTTAAACGATTTTCAAATATATGAGAATTTATTTTTTTAACAAATTTTTTAAAAAATTCAATACCACGAAAACTATTTCCTAACTTATCAAGCTTTGGTGAATATACTGCAATACCACAAACACCTGGAATAACACCATAAATTAATCCAGATACTCCACTTTTTGCTGGAATACCAATTTTATAACACCATTCACCACTGTAATCATACATTCCACAACTTAACATAATGGATAATATTTTTTTTACATCTTTATATGAAAATAATGCTTTATTAGTCCAAGGATGTACTCCACCATTTGCAAGCATTGCTGATAAAAGACCCATACCTAATAAATCTGTTTTGATTGAACAATTTTGAAAATATAATTCTAATGTTTTCTGTAAATCATCATTATTCCATTTTCTGTTTATTTTTTTTGATATTTTTTTACTTTTGCCTTTCTTAAATGCTTTTTTTTCTTGCATCATAAATCCAAGACATTTATTTCTATCAGCTGTATCTTTTTCAGATAAATATACAGAGTTATCAAAAGATAAAAAAGTATTTGCAACACATTCATTCCAAAAATTATAAATATATTGGAATCTATTACTTTGTTCTTTATTTGATTGAATAAGTGATGTAGTCATAATTGCACCAGAATTTATTAGAGGATTATGAGGTAAATTATCTTCATTAAGACAAAGTTCATTAAAATTTCTTCCACTTGGTTCCATTCCTACAAAATTATGAACAATATTTTCCGAATGTTCTTTTAATGCTAATCCATATGTTATTGGTTTTGAACAAGATTGAATACAAAATGAAGGATCAAAATCACCAATTCTAAATACTTGACCATCAACACTAACAACACAAATACCAAATAATTCCGGGTCTACATTTGCTAGTTGTGGAATATATGATGCAACATTTCCTTCATTATTTATTTTTACTTCATCATATATTGTTTTAATTGTATCAGTAAATAGTTTCCAATTATCGATTGTTAATAGACCATTATCATATTTGGATAAAAAATCATTGTTTTTATCATCCTTCAAAAATCTAGGATCACTTGCAATGATTCCAAATTCTGCATATTTTTCCATATTATTCATTTTTATTTAATAGTTAATAATTTTTTAAATTATTATTCAAGTGTAATTAAATTATCAGCATAGTAATAATCTTTTAGACTAGGATCAGTTGTAGATATAATTAAATAAATTTCTTGACCAGAATCGTAAGAAGCAATATCCATAATCATCATATTATGATGAGGAGGTATAATTTTTTTATCTCGATTATTCTCATAACATTCAAGACCTTTTTCGTTTAATGCACAAGGAATATTCATAATTTTTATTTTTTATTTACTTAAAAAATAAGTAAAAAATAAGATCAATTTTTTAACTAATGATAAAACATTCTAACTCCAGTAAAACACATACCAATATTATAATCATTACATTTATTAATTACACATTCATCAGAAACACTTCCTCCTGGTTGAATTATATATTTTACACCTCTTGTTTGAGCTTCATCAATATTATCTGAAAAGGGGAAAAATGCGTCACTTGCCAATACTATATTATTATTATTTAAATTTTTCATATGTATTTCATCATTTTCTGTTTTTGTAAATATTTCATTTTTATCCAAATTTTTATTAATGAAATTCATTACCATATTTACTTTCTCTTGGCGTTTACTATTTTCGGGGAATTTACCATTTGATATACAAGGAGATTGACGTTTCCACCAATTAATTGCTTTATTACCAGCTAATTTAACACAATCTACACGATTTTGTTGTCCTGCACCAACACCAATTACTTGGCCATCATATGCATAAACAATACTGTTTGATGGTGTGTATTTTAATGTGCAATTAGCGATGAATAAATCAAGTAATATATTATGATCATCTGTTGATATACTGGTGACCCAATTTGTCATATCATCAGGTTTTACAATAATATTATGTGTTTTTTGTGATAAAGTCATTCCGAATAATTCGCGATATTCAGTCATATCTTCTGTACTGTAATTTTCATCAACTTGAATAATTAAGTAATTACCATTCTTTTTTTGTTTTAATATTTCTAATGCATCGTCATCAAAACTAGGTGCGATTATTCCATCACTAACTTCTTTTTTAATTAGTAATGCGGTTTCTTTATCTATACGAGTACTTATAGCAACAAAATCTCCAAAACTACTTAATGGATCTGCTTGACGAGCTCTCATAAATGCAATTGCAGTTTTACTGTTGATTTTACCATTAATATTCCATGAATGCATTAAATTTTCATCAATTTGATTTTTTCCAATTGCGACACCAGCTGGTGCAGTATGTTTAAAACTAGCTGCTGCAGGGTATCCACAAGTTCCAATTTCTTTAACTAATTGCCAGGATGAAAATGCGTCTAATAAATTAATATATCCAGGTTTACCATTAATAATTTTAAGAGGATTATTTCCATTAATTGACATTAAGTTTGCATTATTTTGATTAGGATTACAACCATATTTTAATTGTAATTCTGTATTGTAATTTCTATATTTTTTATTAGGATTAAAATATTCACTAATAGAAATATCATAATTAGCAATATGATCCCATCCTTTACGGGCTAAATAAAGATTATTGTTAGTATCTTGTTCAGAAAAACATAATTGATAATCATTTGGATCAGTAATAATTTTTACAAATTTATAGTTTTTACAGGCAGCACGAATTAGCGTAACTCCTCCAATATCAATATTTTCAATTGCATCGTCTAATGTATGATCTTGTTTTGAGACAATTTCTTGAAACGGATATAAATTAACGATAACTAAATCAATATAAGCAGACTTAATTTTTTGTAAATCAGATAAATGTGCGGCGGAATCACGTTTTGCTAATATTCCACCAAGAATAACAGGATTTAATGTTTTAACCCGACCATTTAAAATTTCAGGAAATCCAGTAAATGATTCAATATTAATAATATTTGTATCAGATAAGTTTTGTATTTGTTTGTATGTACCTCCAGTACTAATTATAGTATAATTGTTTTTGAGTAAGTTGGTTGTCAATTCAATTAAGCCAATTTTATTAGAAACACTAATTAATGCGAGTTTATTCATTAATATGCGTTTATTTCAAGGAATATATTTAAATGGAAAAAAAATAAAATAATAATTGAGTAAGGGGATAAGTTAGTGGAGGAGTTAGTGGAGGAGTTAGTGGAGGAGTAAGGGTATAAGTAAGCGGATAAGTTAGCGGAGGAGTTAGTGGAGGAGTTAGCGGAGGAGTTAGCTAAGGAGTTAGCGGAGGAGTTAGCTGAGGACTTAGCGGAGGAGTTAGCGGAGGAGTTAGCTGAGGACTTAGCGGAGAAGTTAGCTGAGGACTTAGCGGAGGAGTTAGTGGAGGACTTAGCGGAGGAGTTAGCTGAGGACTTAGCTGAGGACTTAGCGGAGGAGTTAGTGGAGGAGTTAGCGGAGAAGTTAGCGTATAAGTAAGTGAAAATGTCATTTCTGACAATATTGTATAAATAAGCGTAAAAATAAGCGTAGGTCGTTTTTAAGTAGTTGGCGTTGATTTGGTGTAAAATAGGTGTAATCTCAGGTGTATGGTGCAATATGAGTTAGGTGAAATGGTATAACATTCGATTTCAGTAAAATGGTGTAATCAGGCGTGACAGTGCAATAACGGTTAGAATTCCAAAAAGAAGGTTCTATTTCCAGTAAAGGTGGAAATGGGTGTAATCAGGCGTGACAGTGCAATAATGGTTAGAATTCTATTAGAACATTCTATTTCCAATAAGGTGAAAATGGGTGTAATCAGGTGTGACAGTGCAATAATGGTTAGAATTCCAAAAAGAAGGTTCTATTTCCGGTAAAATGTTGGAAAAATGGGTGTAATCTCAGGTGAGAATGCACTAAGAATTAGTAAAAATAAAAGATAATTCTATTTTCAATAAGCGTTATTAAAAATAGGGTATTTTTATTAAAAATAGTACCGATTTCTAGCTATTTTCAGTAAGAGTTATTAAAAATAGGGTATTTTTATTAAAAATAGGGTATTTTGATTAAAAATGGCCATGTCGAAAAAATAAAAAAAAATTGATTTATAATGCAAAGAAAGTAATATACAAACATACAAAACCAACCGCAACAAAGCAAACAAACGATAACGCAAACTTTCTAAACAACTTCAAGAATGGCAATGCAATCAATTGTAGCAAACCCGGCTCTGGAGGCACTTTCTTCGTTGGCTCTGAAGCAATTCGTCATGGTGTTCGATGACGTATGCACTGAGAAGACGTTGAGTCTGCAGACAGAGGAAGGAGACGCTGTAAAGAACGACTTGCTGTTCAGGATGATGTACGAAAAAGTAGTCCAAGCCCCACTTCAAGAAGACTTCAAGATGCCGGAGAAGCCCAAGAACATTCCAGAAGCGAGGACATTTTCAAGGAACATTCCAGAAACTCGCCCAAGCACGGGAATCAAGATCAACTTCAAGGACCTCAAAAAAGTGGAGAACAAAAAGAAAATTTGCTTTCCTTTCCTCCCAGAATTAATCGATTACAAGTGTGACAACACCACTTGCCAATGCCTCAAAGTGAGCGGGAACTTGTTCATTCCTTGTGGTACCGGCGTAAAGGGTTGGAATCCAACGGACGAGGACTCAACGGCTATTCCCATTTGCACAACGTGCAAGAATAAGAACAGTCTAGAAAAGTACGGCACCTTGGAAGACAGGATGAAGTCATACGAGCTAGGTGATCTGTACGAGACTCCTGAGCAGGATGACGTCAGTGTCTCAAGCAAGAATGGACCAAAAGGACCAAAGAAGGAAGTAACGTTCGCAACTTACCTAGCTAAGAAGGGGGCGTTAGGCGATGACGCAAAACAACGCCCAGGCCGACTTGCTGAGAAGCTTCAAGAACTTGAAGAACTGATTCAGGAGGAGTTTCATATGACTTTCCAGTTTGACGCTAGCCACTTGGCGATTGACAAGACAAAGGTGAGGGGCAAGAAGGCCGAAGGAACTGCTAATCGCAGCCGAGGTCGTCCAAAGAAGGAAAGATCCGCTTCGATATCTTCAACTTCAAGTGAGGAGGTGGAGGTGTCGGAGGAAGTTCAGGCTGATATCCCCAATAAGAAAGAGCACGCTCTAGAGGTGGCGTTGAAGATGAGCGAAGTAGCCGTTGAGGTAGCCGAGAAGAAAGCCGTTGAGGATGAGGAGAAAGCCGTTGAGAAGGCCGCTAAGGAAGCCGAGAAAGCCGCTGAGAAGGAAAGGAAGGCCGCTGAGAGAGCCGCTGAGAAGGAAAGGAAGGCAGCCGAGAGAGCCGCTGAGAAGGAAAGGAAGGCCGTTGAGAAAGCCGCTAAGGCAGCCGAGAGAGCCGCTGAGAAGGAAAGGAAGGCCGTTGAGAAAGCCGCTAAGGCAGCCGAGAGAGCCGCTCTGAAGGAAAAGAAGGCCGCCGAGAAACCCGTCAAGAAAGCAAAGAAGTCAAAGAAGACAAAACAAGTTGAAGTTGAAGAACCAGTTGAAGAACCAGTTGAAGTTGAAGAACCAGTTGAAGTTGAAGCACCGGTTGAAGTTGAAGCACCAGTTGAAGTTGAAGCACCGGTTGAAGTTGAAGCACCAGCTGCAAGCGATGAGCTAGTGGAGGAGGAGCCAGTGGAGGAGGATGACTCAGACTCAGAGGAACAGTCTATAAGTGTACGGGGTTTCATGTACGAAGGCACTAAGTATTGGCTTCACACCAAAACCAACATGGTCTATAACGAAAAGGATGAGTACGTTGGTGACTATAAAAGGGAAACCGGTAAAGTTGAATTTCTAGATATTGAGTAAGCAAGAAACATCTAGAAAAAAAGAAAAATCTAGAAAACATTAAGAAAAAAATAAAAAACAGAAAAATCAAAAAAATTAAAACCAAACGGTTTTTTATTTTTTATTCTAGAAGTTTCGCGCATATAAGTGTTCTAATTTATATTGTATTTTTACAGCTGATTACACACATATTCCTCCACACACATTCCTCTACACAAATTGCTTGACACAAATTACTTTCCACATATTCCTCCATACATATTCCTCTACATAAATTGCTTCACACAAATTACTTTCCACATATTCCTCCACACAAATTGCTGCGAATTCTCAGAGTCATAATTGGTATAAAAAATTGAACCCGATAATTAATTGTCTCGTGTATGTATAATTACAACTCAAGCAAAAAATCGAAAAGTTTCATAGCGTTTAAAACTGCAATGGCTATTACTATTCCTTCTGTATATATTAAAAACAAATTATATTACAAGTGGACTAGTGATCAAATTGCAAGCAGATTCAACGAAGCGTTTGGTCAAGAATGTGTAGATCACGTGGATATGATTACACAATTTAATGACAAAGGACATATATATTACAAGGCGTACGTTCATTTTGGCAATATCGTGGACGAGAAAATATTCGAAGAATGTGGAGGTTTTAAATTTATAGAGCAGATTAACGCAGGCAATGAAGAAGTAAGGTTCTATTACGATTACCCCAAAGAATGGTATTGGAAGCTAGAAAAGAACAAGTCCAAAAAGTATCAAGGAGGTAGTAGACCGCGAATTATCTATAAAGAGCCAAGTACCCCAAAAATTAAAGATGAGGCGGAACATAGCGAGGAAATCATTGAAGAACTTGTGTCAGGATATTCTACTGTCTTTAAAGACGGAGAGACATTTTATATTAGCTCGACAAAGATTGCTTATATAATCGGTACGTATTTTAAGTCGGAACGTGTAAAAAATGAAGTAGTATCACGTCGAGGATGGCAATTAGAGAAAGTGGGACGATATGATAATGGTGACATAATTATGGAACAGCAGAATCAAGACGAAGAATAAGTACGAGGATTTCGTATAAGATAAGGTAAGAAACAACTAAACTAAGAAAAAAAAAGAAAAAAAAGGTCTTTCGGGACTTTTTTTATTGGGTTAAAAGTTGAAACTAAAAAATTGTATTTATGAGTATGATAACAACCGCCTTTCCAAGCAAAAAAAACAATGCCTTCTCTTAATATTGAGCGTTACCCTACTTTTAATGAAAACTTGAAGAAGAATCCAAAAAAGAAGAATAGAACATTCAGTGACATCACATACGGACAAGAAAACACGTGGGGATATGATAGAAGCACGAGAACTGGAAACGATTTGAAGAGGATGCGACGCGCGAATAAAAAGCTAATCACAAAGAGTCGAAACACGAAGCGTCAACTCAAGAACTTGGAATCTGGATTGAGAACTCCGATGGAAGAAAATGATGCATCTAATGAGGCAGATAGTGTTGATTTTTCGATTGGAATGGAGAAGTATGAAAAAGATCAGGATCGACGATGGTTTGGGTTCTCAGGTGATGATGTCTTCTATAATTCAGATGGTGAATCTGTCCTCTTTGATGATATGGAACCTGTTCAAGTGAGGATTTGTATTAAGGTATAAAAAAAAACAAAAAAACAAAAAACCCGCAAACTACCCACAAACTACCGGTAAGTACCCTATATTTTTGTTACTCATTTCTGGATTTTGTTACTCATTTCTCGTTTGCCCTGTTTTTCGCAGATTTAACCATTTTTTATTCAAGATCGTTTTTAAGTAGTTGGCACGACAATTACTACTATTGCTATATTTTTTATTAAATTCAACTGTTTTATTTTTGGGCTAGATTATACAGTGTCACGAGACAAATTTTAAATTGCATTTTATGGAAAATTTTGTAGAATATTAAATATAGAATAAATATGTATCTTAGATGTAGGTTTTTGTTAATTAAAATTTGTCTCGTGACTCTTTATTTTTATCCTCAAAAAATTTTAGGGAATTTATTTTTAACTCCGAAAAATTTTTGGGGAGATTTTTTAGAGAAATCGGCCATTTTTTTGGAGGGTCGGTTTTAAGTAGTTGGGGGCATTTTTGCGATTTTGGTGTAATATTGGGGAAGTCTCAGGCAGAATCTTAGATTCCACAGTTCATAATACAAAAAAAATTGAAACAAAATATCTGAAAAATAATATAAGAATATACACAAACTTAAAACGACCAAACAGCAAAACTTTCAAAAACCTTTGGATTAAACTCAGATGGATACTACAGCAAGTCTCGAGGAAACAGAACGTATTTTCAGCTTCTTTGATAAAGTTTACCTAGAATCAGATCCACAATACGATTATGTTTATAATGCTGAAAATTACGAGGCAGAACAAAAGTTTTACTACGGTGAGAATCCTGATACAAAATCGTTCAAAGAGCGCATAGATTGTGTTTATAGTAAAGAATTGCCAAAAGAAAAATACACATATTACATTGAAACGTTGAAAAACCACAAAAATAAAGAAAAATCAGATATATTCATATCTACTTTGTTCGATATAATAGATGAGTTGATGACTGAATATGCTGGATACGATGAAGACGGGTGTCCATATGATGATGACTTTGTGTATGCCGATGTGTACGCGGAATCG